>NHFB01000014.1 GCA_002170285.1 Betaproteobacteria bacterium TMED100 | reverse complement strand
AAGAGATTTAATAAGAAAAGAGTTAGTTGCTAGTCAAAAAACTACAATGGGGGCCGATTCATTATTTTTAAACAAACACAACTCCTCTCATGCACAACTTACTAACCATATTAATGCTTTTACAAATTGTAAAGTTTTAGTTATTGGTGAATTAATCATTGACGAATATATATATTGTGAACCATTAGGAATGTCTCAAGAGGACCCTACAATCGTAGTTTCTCCATTTGACAATAAAATGTTTGTTGGAGGAGCTGGAATAGTTGCAGCACATTTGGTTGGCCTTGGAGCAGAAGCAACATTTATAAGTGTAGTTGGGAAAGATGAAACTTCAAAAACAGGAAATGAAATGATTACTGCCTATGGAGTAAAACCAATTTTTGTTCATGATACCAGCCGTCCAACAGTTTTAAAGCAAAGATTCCGAGCCGGAAGTAAAACTCTACTTAGAGTGAGCAATTTAAGATCGCACGACGTTGCTGAGGAGCAAGCGAATGAAATTTTTCATCAGGTTCTTGTTGCTTTGGAAACCGCTGATCTTGTTGTTTTTTCAGATTTTAATTATGGGTGTTTGCCTCAATCTCTTGTTGAAAGAATAATGACTGCTTGTAAAAGAAAAAATATTCCCTATGTTGCAGATAGTCAAGCTTCCTCGCAAATTGGTGACGTCTCAAGATTTGAAGAGGCGGAAATTCTCTCAGCAACCGAAAGAGAAGTTAGATTGTCTGTGAATGACTTTAAATCAGGTCTTCAAAACGTTAGTCTTAAATTGTTAGAAAAAGCTAATGCAAAAAATTTATTAGTAAAACTTGGTGCAGAGGGTTTAGTTATTTTGGCAAAAAATGAATTTATTGAAACTAATTCGCTAGTAGCTTTCAATCCAAACCCTGTAGATGTTGCCGGTGCTGGAGATGCACTATTAGCAGCGTCTAGTTTGTGTAAACTTGTTGGAGGATCAATATGGGAATCAGCTTATGTTGGTTCTATTGCTGCAGCTTTACAGGTTTCAAGAATGGGAAATATTCCGCTTGATCGAAAAGATTTAATTTTAGCAATCGATAATTAANTTTAATACAAATATAGGTNTTTGTTCTTTTTNCAGAGTTTTAGGCTTGTTGTCAATTTCGTGTAGACTTATTTGTGTTGGATATATTGTTAACTACTTAAGATATATACTTAAAATGGCATTTAACTTGCTTTTTTATCAATTAGTTTTCATGAANCANCCTTANCTACTAACTGAAATGAAATGATAATATCCAGAACACCTTTTAGAGTATCTTTTTTTGGTGGCGGTACAGATTACCCAGCTTGGTACTCAAAAAATGGTGGTGCTGTTCTTGCCACCTCTATTGATAAATATTGCTACATCAGTTGCAGAAAACTCCCACCATTTTTCCCTTGTAAACACAGAATTGTCTATTCAATAATTGAATCTGTAACAAAGAACAAGGAGATCAAACACCCNGTTGTTAGAGAGGTTTTTGAGTGGATGAGAGTAAGTGAAGGTTTAGANGTCCATCATGATGGNGACCTNCCTGCCAGGTCCGGTCTTGGTTCAAGCTCATCATTTACAGTTGGGCTNTTGAACGCTCTTTATGCAAGCCTTGGTTCTATCGTAAGTAAAGAAAGGTTAGCGAAAGAGGCAACATTNGTTGAACAAGAATTGGTTGGTGATTACGTTGGATGCCAGGACCAAATAGCATCGTCTTATGGAGGATTCAATAAAATTGAATTTAAAAAAAGTGGGTCATTTGTTGTGGAACCAATTATAATTTCTGATGAAAAAAAATTGGCCCTTCAAGATCACTGTGTTTTGATTTTTACTGGAATTTCAAGAATTGCTTCAACTATAGCTAAAACAAAAATCCAAAATTTTTCTAAACGAGAACGAGAGTTATCATTGATTCGAGAAATGGTTAATGAGGGCCTAGACATTTTACAAAGCAAGACAGAAGAAATAAGTGCATTCGGTAAGTTAATGCATGAAGCATGGCAGTTAAAAAAAACACTAGCCCCTCAAGTTTCATCTGGTGCAATAGATGAAATGTACGAAAAAGCCCAGAAATTAGGTGCATACGGGGGAAAATTATTAGGTGCAGGTGGAGGAGGTTTTCTTTTGATAATGTGCCCACCTGAAAAAAAACGTAGAATATGTAAAGAATTTTCTGATTATGTAAACGTTCCGTTTAAGTTTGAAGACTCAGGTAGTAGAATCATACTGTACCAGCCGGTGGGATTTTAAATTGAACATCATTGAAAAATTACACAGCACATATAATTTTATAAAGGATTTGGTTTAGATGATTGACATTTTATTTGTTCATCCCAATGCATCCGAGAAAATATACCAAGGTCTTTCAAAAAACAATTCAGCTATAGAGCCTCCCATTTGGGCTGCTATGCTTGCTAATAGTGTTAGAAGTAAAGGTTTTGATGTTCAAATTNTGGATGCAGAAGCCGANAGACTAAATTACAGCTCAGCCGCCAAAAGAATATCAGAATATAAGGCAAAAATAGTATGTTTTGTAGTTTATGGNCAGCAACCTAGTGCATCATCTCAAAACATGGAAGGTGCAACCGCAACTGCCAAGGAGTTTAAACTTCATCAACCTGACAGTTATGTGGTTTTTGTTGGAGGTCATGTTTCTGCTTTGCCTGTAGAAACNTTACAACATGAGAATTCAATAGACGCTGTTTGTCAAAACGAAGGTGTCTACACTCTGATTGATTTACTTTCGATTGATAGGTTTGAAGATTTTGTGTTGAAAAATGTTAACGGTTTAGTATTTCGATCCACAGAAAACAAAAATCAAATNATTAAAAATGCTCCTTCGAATTTAGTGCCAAAAAAATTACTTGAACAAGATCTACCNGGTATGGCGTGGGATTTGTTACCCCCAATGTCTCAATATCGAACTGCAGGTTGGCACTCTTGGTCAAATAAAACTGAAAAAGAACCATTTGCAGCTCTTTACACAAGTCTAGGGTGCCCATATAAATGTGGTTTTTGCATGATCAACATAGTCAATAGAACAGATCCAAGCGATGGAATAACCGCTGCAGATAGTAATGTGTACAGATTCTGGACTCCNGAATTTATCATAAAACAATTTGATCACCTTGCAGCCTCGGGTGTGAAAAATATTAAAATAGCAGATGAGTTGTTTGTNCTGAACCCAAGACATTTTAAAGAAATATGCAGGATGATCATTGAACGTCAGTATGATTTTAATATTTGGGCATANTCAAGAATAGACACTTGTAAACCTGAGTATTTAGACGTTTTATCGAAAGCGGGTATCAANTGGCTTGGCCTNGGAATAGAGAACCCTAACAACTCGTTGAGAAAACAAATACATAAAGATGGTTTTAAGGAAGTTAGTATTCTCGATCTTGTTAAAGAGATTCGCAATGCTGGTATAAATGTTGGTGGAAATTACATTTTTGGATTACCTTACGATACTAAAGAGTCAATGAGAGAAACTTTGGATTTTGCTCTAGAAAACCCTACGGAAATGGCTAATTTTTATACTGCTATGGCNTACCCTGGCAGTCCCCTTTTCTTGCAGGCAAAACAATCCGGAAGGGCTCTACCCACCACGTATGCGGGGTATAGTCAACATTCATATGAAACCCTAAATTTGGGAAATGACTATGTCACTGCAGCAGAAATACTTCAATTTAGAGATGACGCATGGATGGAATATCACTCTAATTCAAAATATTTAAAACTTCTAGGAAACAGGTTTGGAAGTAAGGCAGTAGAGGAGTTAGATTCAACAAAAAAAATAGCNTTGAAAAGAAAAATTTTAGAAGTAGCAGAGGAACAACTTTAGCTTTTATATGTAGATTTCTAAATTTGCATTTTTGAAAGTTTTTTTTAAGTAAGTAACTTTTTGTATTTTACGAGTTGATGTTATATGGATGTCCCAAATGAACAGTTAATTGAAATTTTTAAGCGGGCGTCGCTATGCAGAGCATTCGAAGAAGAAGTTTTTCGCCAAGTAAAGTTGGGTACACTAAAATTCCCAGTTTATCTCTCCGCTGGTCAAGAATATATAGCCTCTACAATTTCAACATTTATTGATTATCATAATGTCGATGATAAACAAATTTTTATTCAACACAGAGGACACTCTACTTATTTNGCTTTTGGTGGAAACCTCCAAGAACTAGTATTAGAACTTTTAGGAGACTCAAGGGGATGTGCCCATGGTATGGGAGGTTCAGCTTCAATTCAATCTCACGAAAAAAAAATATATGGTCATGATGGTCTGATGGGTTCTCAGGGCCCCATAGCAGTTGGTGCATGTCTAGGTAATCAAAAGTTTACTTTATGTTTTGCCGGCGATGCATCCGCTGAAGAAGACTATTTTTTAGCAGCTCTTGGTTGGGCTTCAACAAAAAAACTCCCAATTTTATTTGTTGTTGAAGATAATAACCTGTCNATTCTTACCGAAAAAAAAGTAAGAAGGTGTTGGGAAATGAGTGATGTAGCTAAGGCGTTTAAGATGAATGCCTTTAATGTNTCTGATGACCCAAAAGATTTATGGAATGTGTTGAGTGAGGATATTTTTACTCANCCAACTCTAATTAATGTTCAAACCAACCGTCTTTTTTGGCATGCTGGAGCTGGCATAGACTCTGACACCATTCCAGACAGACATAAGCAGTATCAAAAGATATTTGGAATGGATATTGATTCCGGGAATAAAAAACTTGTTCAGGCAGAGTGGGAGAAATGTCAGAAACTTTAAGAGACACTATCAAATTAATTGTTAAGGAACATCTTCTTAAACAAAATGGCTTAGCTTTAGGTCAGTGTTTAACGGCTGTTGGCTGGGTAGGCGGGACTTTACCCGAACTATACGAAGAAGACGGAATGATTGAATTGTCNATGGCGGATGTTGCTGGTGCCGGGTTNGCTGTAGGTGCAGGGTTAGTAGGAAGGAGACCGTTTTATATTATTCGATATCAAGGTTTTAACTGGTTCAACTCACCGATCATNATAAATTATGCGTGCAAATCAAAAGAAATTTGGGGAAATCCTTGCCCTNTTTTTGTTAGATCAATAGCAATGGAGGGAGCTATAGGACCAGTTGCNGGTTCTTCTCATCATTCTCTTTACTACAGAATGCCAGGTGTGAAAATAAAATCTCCAATGACACCCAAAGAATANAGAAGTGTATACGATGAATTTATGAGTGAAGATGAGGTGTATTATGTTTCTGAACACAGGGGTGCATATGCAAATAGTGATGAACTNAATAATATTTATTACGACAAACCTGATTTGGCTCTTTTTTGTATCTCGATTACACGTTTTGCAGCAATAGAGGTTGCAAAACATTTCCTATCAAGAAGAGTAAAAATTTCCTTACATCACATAGTTGACATTAAACCATTAGCTTTAAAAAAAGCAGACTATGAGTGTGCAAAAATTGCAGGAAAAGCCTTAGTAATTGATGACGATTATGAAGATGGAATTGCAAAAAATATTGCTTTTGAAATTCATTCTCAAACCAAGTGTCAAATGTTTTCAATGGGGCTTAAGGATAAGACAGCAGGTTTTCATCCAAAAGTTGATAATTTACCTCCATCAAAAGAGGAGATAATCATAAAAATTAATAATATACTTTCTTTGTCTTAAAATTTTTTATATTCGAGCTCTAAAATGAAATATCCCTTGATGAGAAATAACATTAACAGAGAAGATTTGGATGCAGTTATAGAGCATTTAAAAAATCCTGATCCACGGCTTACTGCCGGTGAAAATGTAAAGTTATTTGAAGAAAATTGGTCCAAATGGTTGGAGGTTAAACACAGTGTTTTTGTTAATTCAGGTGCATCTGCAAATCTGGCCACCTTATCGGTTCTTAAAACTATTTATCCAGAGGGTGGTGAGGTCATTGTTCCACCTTTGACTTGGGTATCTGACATTGTGGCTGTTTTGTATAACGGTTTTACTCCAGTATTCGTAGATATTGAAATGTCTACTTTGGCAATGAANCCATCCTTGTTGATAGAAAAGATAAACCAAAATACAAAAGCTGTTTTTCTTACTCATGCTCAAGGGTTTAACGGTTTGACAAGAAATCTTATTGATGAACTTGCCGCCAGACGGATTCACCTAATTGAGGATGTGTGTGAATCTCATGGGGCCTCGTTTGAAGGNAAGAAACTTGGTACGTACGGTTTGATTTCCAACTTTTCTTTCTATTACGCGCATCATTTGAGCACAATTGAAGGCGGAATGATTTGTACTAATGATGATGAACTTTACAACAAATTTTGTATGGCGCGAGGTCATGGGCTGGTTAGAGAAATTAAAAATGAGAAAATTCGAACAGAATACTATGATGAATTCCCCGANTTAAACCCAGAATTTATATTCGATTTCCCAGCATTCAATATCAGAAATACGGAAATNGGCGGTATTCTTGGCATCAGTCAACTGAAAAGATTAGATCAAAATATTGATAAAAGAAATGAAAATAAAATTTTTTTTCTTAAACAATTAGATTCGGAAAAGTTTTTTACGGAATTTAGTTTAGAAGGTCAGAGTAATTATGCATTTAATCTTATTCTTCGAGAACCTAATGATGTAAATGTAAAAAAACTTACAAGTAAATTGAAAAATGAGGAGATAGAGTTCAGACGTGGGAGTGCAGGTGGTGGAAANCAGCTCAGGCAACCATATTTAAAAAAACATCTTCCCAATATTAAACTCAGTGATTTTCCAGTNGTTGAACATATTCACTTTTACGGCTTTTACATTGGTAATTTTCCAAGCTTAACTAAAGAGGAGATANCGTTTATATGTAGTGTGGTAAATAACGCATTTTAGAAAATNGTATAACTTTTTATNAAGAAATTAATTAAATAAATTTAAAATTCATATGACTAAATCTAGTTTAGATTACCGAAAACAAAGAATGTCTGANTTAGCAAGAGACTGGAATGGAAATCTTGTGCGACCTCTTTTTGTCAATTTTATAATACCCCCACATTTACTTGAAAGGTTGAATANGTCGGTNAANTTGTATATTTCTGCTTCCCTTCACTTTAAATATTGTGAAGATAATGATGAGTTTATGCATAGACTTGAAAAGCAAAGACAAAACAGGTTAAATGTCACTCCTAATGGAGCAGTTGTTCCCAAAACAGAAAACTCATTGCTATACAATGAATTTCTAAGGTCATGGTGCGATGTTGCCAAAAATTTGGTCAGACCTAATTCTGAAAAATTAAAAATGTTTAGAATCACCCCAAATATAAGAATAAAGTATGGTTNTGAACTTGAGGACAATATAAATAGGGGTTTAAATACCTCTCACGCCCACTCTGATTCCTGGGTAGAGGGACCTTGGGGGTTTAATTGTCACATTCCTCTTTTGGGAGATACTAAAAATAATTATTTGAGATTTTATAAACTTAAAGACGAATTAAAATTTTCAGATGAGTTTTTGACNAACTCTGAATCATACACAGATATGCACTGGGTAATGGATTTTTACGAGGAAGATACAGAATTAGTCCCAACAGTTGGGGCTGTTAATCTATCTGATTACGCTTTACTTCATGACACTTGTAGGAATCAAAATTGCAAGACACGTATTTCAATAGATACTACCATTTTGGTTGGTAATCACGAAGTTCATCCCGATAGGCTTATTGAATATGTAGAAAATATTCCAAGTATTGGGGAAGACTTGTTTGTTAAATGTAATGTTTCTGAGGATGAATCAATAATTGACAAGCCTACTCAGTTCAGTCATTACACAACTGGTAAACTAACATATATTAATTTGTTAAATAATTAGAATGAATAATAAATTATTTTTAAAAGCTTTTAGGTTCATTTTTTATAGGTTGGAGTCCTCTTAAATGGAGTATGTTCCAAAGCCATGGGGTAGAGAGTACTTGTGTTGGAATAGTGAATCAACAGCGATTTGGGCTCTAGAACTTGATCCTCAAAAGTCCACTTCCTTTCATTGTCATTGCAGAAAAAATACAGGCCTGATTGTTTTAAGCGGGCAAGTAAGTGTTGAGTTGCTGAGCGCAAAATTTGATCTTTGTTCATTAGAAAAAATTAATATTTTTCAAAGACGTTTTCACAAAAGCACCTCAGTTTCACCTCAAGGTTCTGTTATGCTAGAGATTGAATCTCCGGTAGAGAAAGAGGATTTAGTCAGGTGGTCAGATTCTCATGGCCGAACTGATTCACGTTACGAATCAGAGAGAAGATCTTTTGCTAAACATGAAGGTTTTTTGGATTTTAATGATTGCCAAATTAACAAAGCACCTATAAGAAAATATGGTCTAGAATTCTGGATCGGTAATTCTAATAGTTTTAACTTTACTGGAGATGATGAAAGCAATTTGATTGTTCCGTTAGAAGGGGGACTCATGCATGAGAGAGAGTCAGATTTAGTTGTAGGCCCAGGTGACGTTTTAACGTTAAAGGTTTTCAAATTATTATTCGAAAATTTTGCTCCCAACAAAAATTTCCTTTCTCTGTACATTAAGAAACACTAATTAAAATTTAATAGTTTTCGAACTTAAATGAATGAAAGTATAAAAAAAACAAAATTAGTCCTTGATTTGGATAAAACAATCTGGGATTGTTATGACAAGAATTTTAACGAAATATGGGCGAAACAATTAGTACCTCCTTTTTCATTATCAAATAATAGTAATGACTTAACTGATGATGTAGGAGGTACTTGTCGACTAAAAGCTGATTTTAGAATTTTTTTAGAGGAAGTATTTAATTTGGGTTTAACAATTTCATACCTCAGTGTGGGTGCCAGACTGGGGGTTCCTCTAGAGTTTCAGCCATCATTTTTGGCTTTAAAAAAATTCGAAATTTTGAAATACTTTTTAGGTGATAGTTACTTACTTTATAAAACTGAAAAAAAAATAAACTATTTTTATAAAGATCAATCCTATCTGTTTATTGACGACTCTGATGAGGTCCTAAAAAGTGTTAATGATTTAGAATACATAAATGCTATTGATGCAAAATTTATAAAATCCTGGAAAAAACAAACTTTAAAAGTTCAGGAGCTTTTGAAAACTAACTAATTAGAAAGGGGTGGAGAATTGAATTCACTTATTTTGACATACGAGGGGTTCCAAGATCAGGAAGTTGTTTATCCTTACTATCGATTGATGGAAGAAATTAATTCAAACGAAAATGTGTTTTTATTTGCAAATAAACTGGGTAGGATTCACGGTATTTTAGGCTGTCATGTTCCCTGTAATAGATTAATTGATGATTTAAAAACAAAACAACACTGCGAAACTTTGCTTTCAGACTGCCAATTATTAGTTATTCCAGGAGGTGTAAAAGCACTTGAAAAGTTAAGGCAAGAAGTTCATGTTATTGATTTTATAAAAGAATGGTCCAGTCGAGGAAAAATCATAGCTTCCACATGTCATGGTGCTCAACTTTTAATATCGGCAAAGATAACCAAAGGAAGAAAGATNTCGGGTTATTACAGTATCGAGGATGACATNGTAAACTCAGGAGCAGAATATTCTAGAGAACCNGTTGTTGTTTCTGACCACATAGTTTCAAGTCCCCACTATGACAATATGGGTGTATGGATGAAGACAGCGGTAGAGATGGCAAAATCATAATGAATTTATTTCATATTTTTTATGTCTGGTAACTAATGTATAAAGAAAGATGTTTCAAGAAAGCACTTATTACTGGTGCATCNGGTTCTGGTGGTAGTTATTTAGCCGAATATTTAATTTCTGAGCAAAATCTCGAGGAGGTTCATGGTTTAGTTAGATGGCATAGCACCACTACTGATAGTAACTTGTCAAACATTGTGGACAAAATTCTTGTGCATGAATGTGATCTTTTAGATTTAGCCTCCACCATAAGAGTTTTGCAGAAAGTAAAGCCTGATGTTATTTTTCATCTNGCTTCTAATGCAAATGTCAGAGCCAGTTTTGATACTCCAATTTCTATACTAAACAATAATATGATGGGAACAGCAAATTTGTTCGAGGCTGTTCGTATTGTCTGTCCAGACGCAGTCATACAACATTGCAGCACATCGGAAGTTTATGGTGATGTTAGTGAAGCTGATATACCCATTAAAGAAAACTGTCCTCTCAGACCTGTCAGTCCGTACGCAGTCTCAAAGACTTCACAAGATCATTTGGCTTTTGCTTATTTTAAAAGTTTTAATTTAAAAATTATTCGAACTAGAATGTTCACATATTTCAATCCAAGACGTAGTGATCTGTTTTCCACTGCTTTTGCAAAGCAAGTAGTTGCTATCGAGAAAGGGAACCAAGATGTTTTAAGGCATGGAAACCTAGATTCTGTCAGAACGATGGTGGACGTAAGAGATGCTATGAAAGCTTATTGGTTAGCTGCAGTTAAGTGTGAAATTGGAGAAGTCTATAACATTGGTGGCTCAAACACAATTTCGGTTGGTGATGTTTTGAAAATTATGATTGATCTGGCTAAAGTCCCTATTAAAACAGAAATAAATACAAATTTGCTNAGAGCTAAAGACGTCACTCTTCAAGTGCCCGATTCTACAAAGTTTATTGNCTGCACTGGGTGGACTGAAGAGTTCTCTTTTGATGAAAGTTTAGATCATCTATTAAATTATTGGAGAAACAGGGTATGAAATGTTGAATATTTTAGTTACTGGCGGAGCTGGCTATATCGGTTCAACCTTGGTTCCGGAACTTTTAAATCTTGGGCACAAAGTTACAGTTTTGGACAATTTTATGTATCGCCAAACCAGTTTAAATCACTGTGCCATACACGACAATTTTGAAATCGTAAGAGGCGATGTTCGCTCAGATGATTTAATGAAGAGTTTATTTAAAAAAGCTGACGTAATTTTTCCATTAGCTGCATTGGTTGGAGCTCCAATTTGCAATGCAGACCCATTTGCTGCAGATTCCATCAATAAACTAGCTGTTCTCTCCATGCTTGATCAAATTTCCAAAGATCAAATAGTAATAATGCCCACAACAAATAGTGCATATGGATCAGGTGATGGAGATAATTTTTGTACTGAAGAGTCACCTCTTAGCCCGATTTCAAAATATGCAATTGATAAGGTTAAGGTTGAACAAGAACTTATGTCCAGAGAAAATGCCATCAGTTTAAGACTTGCAACCGTTTTTGGGTTATCGCCCAGAATGAGAATTGATCTACTAGTTAATGACTTTACATTTAGAGCAGTTCACGACGGATTTATAGTTTTATTCGAGAGTAACTTCAAGAGAAATTATATCCACGTAAGAGACATTTCAAGAGTTTTCCAGCACTGTTTAGTAAATTTTCATAATATGAAAAGTAATGTATTTAATGTAGGTTTATCAACGGCAAATATTTCTAAACTAGAACTTTGTAAGAAAATAAAAGAACAAGTACCAAATTTTGTAATACTTGAGGAAAAAATTGGCTCTGACCCAGATCAAAGAAATTATGTAGTTTCAAATTCAAAAATAGAATCAACTGGATTTGAGCCAAAATACTCTATTGAAAACGGTGTTCGTGAATTAATTAAGGGTTATAGAATGATCAAACATACAGATCATAAAAACTTTTAGTATTCAATNAAACCTATTGTAATAATTGAAGAACGATCTGTTGGGATTGGTTAGCTTGGGCTAACATNGCAGTGGCAGCTTGTTGTATTATCTGTGTTCTTGTAAGTTCAGCTGTTTCCTTTGCATAATCTGCATCTTTTATTTTGCTCTTTGATGCTGATGTATTAGTTACAATGTTAGATAAATTGTCTATCGTGTGTGTTAAACGGTTTTGTATGGCGCCCAAGTTAGACCTCTCAGCTTGCACGTAATCTAAAGCATGGTCTATCGCTAACAAAGCTAATTCTGAATCTTTTTGGGAAGAAATAGAAATGTTTGATACTGGTAATTGAGCTTCATCTCCTATTGGAATATAGCTAGTTGAACTNGCTGAGGTATGGCTGCTCACTGCAGTTGAAAGAGTTGAAACCATATTTTTTGTATTCGATTCGACTACACCTTGACCTGTAAGGGGAATAGATTCGCCTTGTCCTGGACTTGGTGTCCATGATCCCTGACGGCCTGCTGCTGATGTGAACTCTTGTAGTATTATTTTTCCTCCGTCATCTCTGGTAAAAAAAATGTTTCCATCAAGATCCATGCTTGCACTAATGTTGGATCCAAATAGAGATTCTTCAAGACTTTGTAAAAAGGTAGAAACGCTTCGACTGTTACTTATATCAACAATTGTACTTTCAAGGGAAAAACTGTCTTGTCCATTAGAAATCTTCATTGAGTAAATATCATCACCCTCCATATTCAGAGTTGCAGTAGTAGTTAATGCTGCGGTGCCCTCGGCAGTACCTCCGTAGGCAACATTATGGGCGTTAAAGGTTAGAGAAATCTTTTCTCCTTGATCAATACCAGGGGTAACTTCAGCAGTTAATTTTCTATTGTTACTCGANGATACATAACCTCCTAAAATAATTTCACCCCCATCACGTTGGTATAATGTAATTTGATTAGCAAAAATAGAATATTCAAAGACATCTCTAGGGTGAACAGAATTAAGTTTTGTCATTAGAGCATCTAATTTAGACTTCAACGTTGATGATCCGAAAGGATATTCAGCATTCCAATCAATTATGTTGGTAGAAATTAAAGCGGATCCGGTGCTTGATGATGAACCATCAAGATATTGCCCATTTACTTGAAGGTTAAAAGCAATATCTGAAGTATTAAAATCAAGTGTTACAGTAGTTGCATTGTAAACATCACCTTGTGCAACTGATGAGTCAACATCAACTGTATACATTTTATTTGGAGGTCCAGTAACAAATGCTGTTGTTAATATATAGCCCGTATTACACAAAGTGTTGGCTGATGAATCCATTCCAAAACCAATAGCTCTTCCTGCAGGGTCTCTTATTACTAACTCAGCTGTATCAGCATCATATTGAACTGTTATTGAAGTCAAACTTGCTGTGGCGATTGCACTTCCATTATTTGGATCTCTTATCATAATATCAGCAGCTCTTAATGCAGATTGGACACTTGCTGCAAAGCTTGCACCACTTACTAATCCACCACCAGTTGCTGATCCATTAACACTGACTGTTAAATTGGCTGAATTTTGAACTCCATCTAAAGTAAAAGAAAAGCGGTCAGTGCCAGAGGCCGAGTAATCTAGACCAAACGCTCCGGTATTTAAACCTATTCGNGTTTCAGAGTAGTAAGCATTTTTATCAGCTAAAATATTTGCAGAACCTGGCTCATTCACTGGTGTAGCTGTCATGTAGCCAGCAGAGCTACTAAAATTTTCAACCGCTAGAGCTCTGCCTTTTTTGTTTGTTATTAGCAAATGATCTCCGCTCATTGCTACATCCCACTCAGAAATATCGATACTTGAGTCAGTCACTCCAAGATTAGATACACCTGAGGACAATGCGGACAGAACAGTTTCTCGAATTGAGCCTGCTGATAGTGTTTTAAACACATCTAATCCGCTTCCTGAAAATTGAGCGTAAATGTCTCCTTGACCATTAGTTAAGTTAAATGCATATTCGGCTGACGAACCATCTCCAACCTGGTCGGAAAACCTTATTGACATTTGAGTTTGTTCGGTTTTGCCAGTAAAAGTTGCTGATGGGGTAGTTGGTAAATTTGTTGTTGTTGAGGTCGCAAGCAGGATAGGGTCGTAAAGTCCATCTATCTGAGTATCATCAACAACGTTCATAAGAATTTGACTGTCATTTAATGCTTGATAATCACTTAAGGTAGTTTTTCCTCCAGCAGAGTTTGTAACTGTGAGAATGTTGGCTGACCAATCTACACTTAAATTATTTCTAGTAGTCTCTCTTGAAATTATTGCTCCGTAATTAATTGGATCAGTGCCAAATAAAAAACCATTTCCTGCACCTTGAGTAATTTTTAATCTTCTGCCTTCATCATCGGAAATTGTAAAAGCTCCTCCAGCAGTTGCAACTGAAATTCTATTGTCGAATAATCTTTGTAATTGAGTTTCAATTGCACTAACAAGAACAGTTTGGGTAACACTTGTAGTGTCAATTCCAGAAGTTGATAAGATGTCAGATCGAACATCGATTTCTACATTTGGTCCTCCATCAACTGAAATTGAAAATTTTGTTTTGTCGTAAGAGGTGTTATTAGTTAGATTTATGGTTGCAGTCGATGAACTCGACATTGAGGTGGTTCCAGTTATAGTTGTATCTGTTTGAGAGGTGGCAAATGCAAGATTTATGGTGTCTCTAAAACTGTTTTTGCTAAGGGTGCTTGTAAGATCAACACTTAGTGAAGTAATTGAGGCTGTCAATCCTGATAACTCATCAAAAATACTNATTGAGTAAGCATCTGAGCCAGAGGTATTTAAAAATTCCAAATCAATAATCGTAGGGTTAGAGGGAGTCCCCTGAGCAGTTGTTCCAGTAAGTATTGGGTCTGGNGGAGGGCAATATTCTGCCGCGGCGGCAGAATTTGACACTGCTACTCCTAAAACTTTTGTAGCCATACTCCCAATTGANACATTCATNGTCTGGCCTTGATTAGCACCAATTTGAAAAACTTTGCAATCAAAGGTTCCGTCAAGAACGTTCATCGAATTAAACTGGGTTGTCTCAGAAATTCTGTCAATTTCTCTAATTAACTGGTCAACTTCATCTTGTAAATATTTTCTGTCTTTTTCACTATTGGTATCATTTGCAGATTGAATTGCAAGTTCTCGCATGCGTTGAAGCATATTTGTTATCTCGTCAATAGCACCTTCAGCTGTTCCAATCACGGAAATTCCATCATGAGCATTTTTTATTGCCATACTCAGACCTCGAATTTGAGTATCCATTCGAGTACTTATAGCCAAACCCGCAGCGTCATCTTTGGCCGCATTTATCCTGTAACCAGTAGACAGTCTCTCCATTGCAGTGGATAAATGCCTATTGTTAATATTCAAGGCGTCTTGCGTTATTAGCGACTTGAGGTTGGTGTTAATTACCGACAAGTAAATACCTCATTATTCCCAATTTGAATTAAATAAGATGCACACTTAGAAGCAAAAATCGTGTCATTATTGATCAAAATCTTTTATGGAAAGTAAAGTTTTGTCAAAAGAGAATGCTTTAAGAAGTAAGGGAAAGGAAAATGGTGAGCAAAAATGGCCTGATGGTTCGAAATATATCGGTGAATTTCTCGATGGCCAGCCAAATGGCCAAGGAACATATTTTTGGCCTGACGGGGACAAATATGTAGGCCAATGGGTATTAGGAAGTAGGTCAGGCCTTGGAATCCACACTAGAACTAACGGGTCAACTTACATAGGGGAGTTTTTAGATAACAAACCACATGGACAGGGAACGTATATAGGAATTGATGGGAGCACTTACGTTGGTAATTGGGAGATGGGGGAACAGCACGGAGAAGGCACCCTAACCGATAAAACTGGAAAAGTAACTTATTCAGGTAAATGGGATATGGGTAAACCAAAAAATTTCTTTAATTAAAATTTAGCTACATATAAAAATAAAGTTCCTAACAAGATAGCCAATTTATGTTGTTTTTTTACAAAAAATTAAAGAAAATGTTGTTTTTTTGCTAANAAAGTTTTGTACATTTGCCGATAAAAATCAGAGATAAATTCAAAACTGGTTTTAATGATGAGCGAGTTGCAACAACTATCAGCTGGTGAATATTTGAGTAGAAGATTAAATCATCCTCGTGGCTCAAATGTCTCTAATGACAATCAATTGTCACCTGTAAGATCTGAAAAGAAGGTTATTGCTGGTAATGATCAGCTAACTATTACCGCCTCGGATACAGCTTATTTGGTTTTAAAAGATACAGTGGATCAGTATTCTCACTTAACAGCTGTTGTTCAAATTTCAAAAAATTCTCTTTCTACTATTGGTGATTACTTAACGGAAATAAAAGCAAAATTTGAAGAATTAAATTTGCTTCCAGAAAACTCCGAATCTCGATTAACTCTGAATAAGGATTTAAAAAATTTAGAGGATGAAATGTCTAAGTTCATTTCCTCGGTTACTATAAATGCAACAAGGGCAAAAATAAATATTAGCCCGATGGCACAAGAAGAGCATCAAAAATATTTTGATACTGTCGTTAACAAAGGTCAGTTTGGACCTATTGAAGCAAAAAAATTAGCTGAAATAGAGGTTAACCTTGCTCATACTGCCATCAAACAAATTGGAGATCATAATGAGTTAACATGCCCAATTTGTGCAATGGAAGCCGGTGATTCTTTACAAAACGTAAATAGTAGTAGAGCTAATAATTCTACTCAAGCTATAAATAGCAATAACTTAGAATGGCTGGCTGAAGCTGCTACCAACTCGACTGTTGTTACAAGTGTTACTAATCTTGCTAATTCATCCAATATTTCTACGAATATTGATGCTCTGACTCAAGGAAGAAGGTGGGATCTATCTGCTTCAGAAACTTTATCTTGGTCATATTATGTAACCTCAGGTGTTGGATATACGTATTCGGTTACTGATTCAAGTGACGGGACTGCAGGAAATTCTCTTGTAAATTCGGCAGGTGATGCGGCTATTTTGCAGTCAATGATGGATTTATGGGATAAGGCTGGAGCATTTACTTATGAAAGGGTCGATGAAACATCTGCGAACGGAACTACAACTGTTGGGGAAATCAGGATGAGAGGTCTAAATATGGGCGGAACTAGTGCAGGTTATGCCGCCATAGCTGCATTTCCAACAGGATCCAATTGGGTAAGAGGTGCAGATGCATGGTTTACAACCGGATATATGGGCCCATTTGTAAAAGGAAATAGTAATTGGTCAACATTTCTTCATGAAATTGGTCATGCAATGGGATTGAGTCACCCCCACAGCGGATCGCAGAGTGGAGCAACCCTTGGTGACTTCGATGATATTAGAAGAAGATCAATAATGTCATATGTAAAAAATGATAGAAACTATTATTTTGTTAATTCAGGAGGGTCTTTATCCGCATCACAAATTCATCCTGGCACCCCAGGAATTTTTGATATACAAACCATTGAGTATTTTTACGGTACATCAACTGATACAAACTTAGGTGACACAACCTACTCGTATGTTGATAAACCAATAATGCTAGAGACTATTATTGATAGCGGTGGATCAGACACAATTGATGCATCCAATCAAACAGAGGAAGTAAGAATTAACTTAAATGGAGGTACTGCTAGTAGTATTGGCCAATGGAGTAGAGCTGAACAAATTTCTTATTACGAAGCTCTCGGACTTGCATCATCGGCTGCTATGCAAAGTACTTTTAATACCTACGACAGTCTTGCACAATCTGGTTACGCTTCACCCCACAATAAAGGATGGTATGAGGGGGAGGATAATTTAGCAATTGCATTTAGTTCTGTAATTGAAAATGCAAAGGGAGGAACTAAGGCTGATACGATTGTTGGAAATAGTGCTTCAAATCAAATTACCGGTAATGGAGGAAACGACACTTTGGATGGTGCTGGTGGAACTGATTACGCAATTTTTAGCGGTGCTTTAGCGAACTATACGATAACTGGTAATGGAACTAGTGCTCAAATAACTGATAACGTTGGCTCTAACGGTTCTGATGTTTTAAAGAATTTTGAATATGCCAGATTTTCTAACCATGATTATGACCTTTCAACAGGTGTAGCTTCAATCACCTCTTGGAAAAACACCGAGCCAGATTATGCTAAATCTTATAGGCCTGTTGTAAGAGGCAACGGAAGTATTAATATTGGTGCTTTTCCAGTGCTAGCCAAGCTAGATTTTTCTCAANTACAGTCTGTTGCTACTGGCCAGTTCTCCGGAGATCCTAAAGCTTTATTTACTGATGGACTCAAAACAGATACAGAGATTACAGACGCTCTTGATGCATTAGATGAGCTATTGAAGCAAATATCTGAACAACAAACAATCATAGCTTCTGCTCAGGCGAGTATTAATCAAAATGTTGTAGCTACGGTGAACTCGAATACTACGGAAGTTACGCCGGGTGTTATCAGTCAGGCTTTGGTGGCAGAGGTTGAAGAGGCAGGGTTTGTTGCTGAATTAATGGTTTCAATCAGGGCACAGATACAGGGAATAATTAACGCTCAAGTAAATGCATTGGCTCCTAATAGTGAAATTGAGGTCGTAAATCTCTTAATTTAAAAATTCCTCTTAAATTTTTTGTGTTGTATTTTTACGTCAAAGGGAATAGTTATCTAAATTTTTTTTTATTTATGACGAATTAAATTATTAACAAGTTTTTAAAAGGCTTTTTTGAATGTCAGAATTCTCTCAACTTACAGCTGCTAATTATCTTAGTAATAGACTTGGGTCAGTAAATGAATCCAAAGTTTCTGCTTCTGTAATTAATGAAAATTCTTCTTCAACTCAGTTAAAAGCAGATTTGGGTGTAAAACCAGATTTAACAATTTCAGCATCAGATACTTCTTATCTTTTGCTAAGAGATACAGTTGATAAATACTCAAATATGACATCACTTGTCCAAGTGTCAAAGAGTTCATTGACAACTATCGGGGACTTTTTAACAACGATAAAGTCGAAGTTGGTTGATTTAAAAAATTCTGCCGAAGGGTCTGAAGAACGCAAAGCTCTAAATCTAGAATTAAATGAACTTGAAAATGAAATGTCAAAGTATATTTCAACNGTTATTGTCAGGGCATCTCAATCGAAAATAAATGTTAGTCCAATTGGTTCTGAGGTTAAAGAAAAATACTTTGATACAGTTGTTAACAATGGACAGTTTGGCTCAGTTGAGGCTGATACGTTAGCCAAAATTGAAGTCAATCTCGCACATATGGTTGATCAAACTGCTGGAAACCATGACCCTGGTAGCTGTCCAATTTGTGCATCACAAGGTGGAGCTGTTGAGGCTGGTTCCTTATCTGGAGCAGGTCGTGCCATTGGACCTGGAAGTGATACTGTTATTGTTGCTGATGGNGCTGGCACATCAACTGCAAATTTGACAGGGTATATAGCTTCAGCCGGACATACAGGAACAACTAACATTGACGCATTGATGGGCGGACCTAAATGGGATTTGTCCGCTACAGAAACTATGTCTTATTCTTACTATAAGACCTCTGGGGTTGTTCACACTTACATGCTTAGCACAGGAACTGCGGGAAATTCATTAATTGCTTCTGCTGGAACTGAAACCACATTGGATACTGCCCTAAATTATTGGGATGAAGCTGGTGCTTGGACATTTGAAAAAATTAATGAATCAGGTAACACAGTTGGTGAAATCAGGTTAAGAGGAACAACTGAATCCTCTAGCACTAACAACCGCTCTGCATATGCTTACTTTCCAAATAGCGGTGTCACAGGTGGTGATGCTTGGTTTACTACTGAGTATTCAGGACCCTTTGAACAAGGTAATTTTAACTATTACACTGTTCTTCATGAAGTTGGTCATGCAATAGGTTTAAGCCATACTTTTGGGGGTGCATCATCTTCAGGAAAATCTTTAGGTGATTTTGACGACATTATAAGAAGATCTGTAATGTCATATACAACTGTTGATAGAAATAAATACTGGGCAACCTCTGGGGGATCCCTCAGTGTCTCAACTATTTATGCTGAAACTCCAGGCATTTTTGATGTTCAAGCTATCGAATACTTGTACGGAACTTCAACAAATACAAATCTAGGTGATACAACTTATACCTACGATGACAAACCCGTGATGATGAGAACAATTGTAGACAGTGGCGGTACTGACACAATTGATGCGTCAAATCAAACTGAAGCCGTAACCATTAATCTAAATGGTGGAACTGCAAGTTCCATCGGTCAGTGGGAGAGAAGTGCTCAAATTGCTTATTATGTTAGCCAAGGTTTTAACTCAGCTACATTACAAAGTCACATNAATTCGGCTAGTGCNGCTGCATCCTCCGGTGCAACACACGGATCACCATATAGTGACGGATGGTATGAAGGCCAGGATAATTTAATGATCGCTATTAGCTCAGTCATCGAGAATGCTAAAGGCGGTGCTAAGGCTGATACCATNACAGGTAATACNTCCTCTAATCAAATTACGGGAAATGGTGGAGATGATGTATTAGATGGAGGTGCTGGTACTGACTATGCTGTATATGCCGGAGTTATGGCCAATTACACAATCACCGGTAATGGAACNAGTGCTTCTGTAACTGCAAACAGTGGTTCAAATAGTGCNGATGGAACTGATTCTTTATCTAATTTTGAGTTTGTCAGATTTTCTGATCAAGACTATGATCTCTCAACTGGAGTTGCATCAATTACATCATGGCAGAATACGGAACCAGACTATACCAAAACATATAAGCCTGTTGTAAGAAAGAATGGAAGCATAAATGTTGCTGCTTTTCCCGTATTAGCTAAATTAAATTTTTCCCAGCTACAGTCCGTTGCTACTGGACAATTTACTGGTGATCCAAAAGCGTTATTTACTGAGGGACTTAAAACTGATGCAGAAATTGCAGATGCTCTTGATGCATTGGAAGAGTTACTAAAACAAATTGCCGAACAACAGACTGTAATTGCATCAGCCCAAGCAAGCATTAATCAAAATGTTGCTNCTACTGTNAACTCTAATAATACGGGTACTAATCCAGGAGTCATTAGTCAGGCATTGGTTGCAGAAGTTGAGGAGGCAGGCTTTGTTGCTGAATTAATGGTTGCCATCAGAGCACAAATTCAAGGAATTATAAACTCCCAAATAACTGCTTTAGCTCCAAGTAGTGATCAAGAAGTGATTTCCTTACTAGCTTGAATTGATCCTATCGTTAAATTTTTTTTGATTAAAACCGATTGATAGTTATCTAAAAAAAAAGTTTGGGTTTTCATGAAAATAATAAATAAGTTTTTTTCTTTCTTACTTCTAGTTGTTTTTTCTCAAATTTCTTATGCTGGCGACTCGCCAACTCTTCCAACTAACGCTTTAGGTTTTGTGAAAGTTGAAGAAGTTGCAAATAAAGGTTTTCGACAGGTTGTTTATGCAAGAGAAAATCAAGCTTTGTCAGTAATTTTCAATTTTTCACGTTCATTTAATTTTAAAAATGTTTTGATGTCAGAGGTTAAAAATCTAAGAGAAATTCACAATCAACCAAGCGGTGATATTAAGTATTATTCTTCGAAAAAATTGGAGTCAATGGGATCTTTATTTGATGCAGTATTGTTTTCTGATTTTTCTAAAGAAGGTGAAAAAAGATTTGACGTCACTGCACTTTCAAATAAAGAAAACGAGCTAATAAAAATTCGCTTTACAGGATTAAAATCCGAGGATCTGAATCGTGACTTCAAAAATGCAATGATTATTTCTGAAGCTATTCTCACTAACTTGCTAGAAAACAATTAAATTTTAATGAATTAGATACAAAAAACTAATTTTTTATTTATTTTTGTCATAGATAGTTATACTGAGACACTAATTACGTGAAGTTTGTGTCCTATGCTCAAAAAAATTTGCCCAGTAATACTCTGTGGAGGTTCTGGAACTCGATTGTGGCCTCTTTCTCGAAAAAGCTTGCCCAAGCAATTCGTTCCTTTATTTAAGAATAAAAGTCTTTTGCAAATAACATTAGATCGTTTTTTTTCAAATGACTCTAAAGCAAAATTCGACACTCAATCAACGAAATTAGCAGAGCAAGCCATATGTGTTGGCTCGATTGAGCACAAATTTTTGATGAAAGATATAGTTGACGAATCCGAGGCTTCTTCAAAGTTTATACTTGAACCGTTACCTCGTAATACTTCTGCAGCAATGGCAGCTACATGTCTTATGGCTGGAAAAGATGAAATTTTAGTTTTTTGCCCCAGTGATCATTTCATTAACGATCTAGACGAATACATTAATACTGTAATTTTAGCCTCATATTCAGTAGAGAAAAATACTATCGTTGCCTTAGGGGCAAGACCAACATTTCCAAGTACAGCATATGGATATATGGACGTATTTAAAAAATCTAAGGACCAAAAGTTTTTTAATGTTAGAAAATTCATAGAAAAACCTGACTTAAAAAATGCTCAGCAATTAATAGAGTCGAAAAATGTATTCTGGAACGCAGGCAGTTTCATGGCTTACCCTGATACTGTTCTTGATGCACTTGATAAATTTGCTCCGGATATCCTAAACCATGTTGTAAAAGCTTTCAAAGCAGGAAAACGCTCAGGTTCATCCCTATTACTCGATCATGATTGGATGGAAAAATGCAGAAGTGAATCAATAGACTATGCTGTTATGGAAAAACATGAAAATGTTAGGATGATCCCTCTAACAAGTGGTTGGAGTGATATCGGGAGTTGGAATGCGCTAGCGGATTTATTTGAGCCTGATGATAATGGAAATAAGGCAAATGGCAAAGCTCATTTTATAGATGCCAAAAATACTTTTGTTTACTCTATGGGTAGAGAAGTAGTCGCTGTTGGTACTAAGGATATTTTTGTAGTGGAAACTCCCGATGCGATATTGGTTTCTAATATTTCTTCTGCTGAAAAAATCAAAGCTGTTGTTAAGATTTTAGAGAAAGCTGAAATTACTCAAGCTCACTCTCATAGAAAGGTTACTAGGCCCTGGGGAGTTTTTGATTCAATCGATCAAGGTGAGCATTTTCAGGTCAAGAGGATAATTGTTAAACCGGGGGGTAGACTGTCTTTGCAAAAACATTCCAAAAGGGCAGAACATTGGATAGTAGTTCGCGGTTGTGCAAGGGTTACGAGGGGTGAGGATGTTTTTGAATTGAGAGAAAACCAGTCTACCTACATTCCCCTTGGGGTAAAACATAGGCTTGAAAACCCCTATGAAGATCCATTAGAAATAATTGAGGTACAATCTGGATCTTATTTTGGAGAAGATGATATTGAGAGGTTTGATGATGTTTATGGAAGAGACTAAGAATTTATTTCTTGAATTATCTTGTTTTCTGTTCTCATCATTTGATACAAACACTCTTTCCATTCAGAGTGAAACTCGCAATTTCTGTAGTTTTTAAACCAAGGTCCTCCTTCAGTGTAGTGAAGAGCCTTTGGTGAACCATCTTCTTTTCTGTACCAACCAACTAACCAATTCCAGTCACATGGTAGTTCACCTATTTCATGATCTTGCAACCAACTAAATCTATGAAAATAGGCTCCGTCATAGTTGGGATTGTTAACGCTATCTACGGTCACTTTTTCATTTGAAGGGTGTCCGCAATTCCACAACACAACACTTGACCAGTTTTTACGCGGGTATACAGTTTGAACTTGACCATCCATTTTTAATCCAGGTTTTGGTTTATATTCGTGTTTGACACACATAACTGCAAAATTATCATTTGCGAGCGCAAACAGATTGTCAACATCATCAAGAAAGATGATNTCACTGTCTATAAACAAGGCCCAACCTTTAAAGTTCATTAAGTGAGGAACTAAAAATCTCGTGAATGTGAATTCAGTTGATGCTAATTTATCTAGTTCTCTCCAGTACATTTTTTGTTGCCGAAGGTCATGCTGAATAAGTGGAAGAACATCAATATTTTGNTTATACCTTTTNATACTGTGCTCACAAACTTGAAATGCAATATCTTCACGTGTGTCGTAACCAACAAATACTTTATTGCTCATAGTTTTTAATTATTAAATATGTTTCACTATTATATCAATAAAATAAAAGTTCAATAAAAATATTAAGGTTATTGTTTTGCGGGGTTTTTTACAATCGTTTTAGAGAGTTAGTTATACTTATTTCAAATGTATGAATTTAAAAAAAACACTATTAACTTTTTTTGGAATCCAAATGCATGATTCAAAAACTTCAATGTTAAGTTCTTTTGAAATTAGATTACTTTACAAAAACCATAAAATTCAATTTACCTAATTTTACTATCTACGGCATTTAGATTAACTTTTTTAATTTTTACTGAGATTTTTTAATATGGTTGAAAATACAGCAACAAAAGTAGGTTGGTTAATTTCTAACGTAAAAACTAATGATGTTGAGGAGTTATTTAACACCGAACTAGCCAGTAGTAGAATGCGAGCGGGAGTGTGTATATCTGGCTGTCTGAAGNCCAACATTGCTGTTTATCCACTTAATTTTCGAGAGCCAGACCACAATCCCGATTTGGTATTTATGGCTAAATATGTACCTGATAGTAATACNGGCCAGTATCTTGATGATTCTGGTAAAAGGTGGGATTTTTGGCTTAAAAAAATTGATTTATTATCAAAGAAAANTACAAAATTGATACTTGACTATACAGACAATCATTTTGTTAATTCTGGAATTGTTGGGGATTTTTATCGCAAAATAAAACCCAATGTCCATGCTCTAGTTTTGCCATCAGANCGAATGNAGAAAAACATTGCAGACAGTTGGAAAGGAAAAACATACATCATTCCTGAACCAGTTGAAATTGACTTTATTAAACCAGGAAATAGGCAACTGAAGGAGTCTACAGCGTTATGGTTCGGGCATATTACAAATCTTGGNTGGATGCTTGAGTATATGAGAAGTGGCTTACACCAAGCTCCTCCTAAACACTTAATAATTCTGGTAAACAACCATCCTGAGGCTGCAGTAAAAGAAGCTGCGAAACAAGCACCTAAAGGAATGAAGATTTCACTAGCAAAATGGTCGGTTAAGACGATGATTCAAGCTGCAAAAATTTCTCACTATGTATTAATTCCCAGTAATAAAGACGATCCCAGGAAAAGTGGAGTAAGTCCTGGAAGGCTANTGACAAGTCTTGCCATGGGTTTGCCAGTTGTTGCTTCTCCTCTTGATTCTTACATGCCGTTTAAAGAGTTTTTTTCTATAATAGGTACTGAAGAGGGGCTTAGAACGATGAAAAATCCATTGGANCAAAATGATAAAATANTAAAAGCACAGGAACTTATAAAGCAAAAATATACGGTTGAAGCAATTGAATCGGAGTGGGTAGATGTNGTTCACGATCAACAATAATATTTATACAATCGGCCTTACGTTATTTGATTTTGAGAGGTATTCACAGTGTNTTTAAGAACAACAATTTTCTGCATAGTTATTCTGTTATNAACTGTTTTTGTTTTTGATTTAAGAGCAGATGAACTAAGACTCAAAGCAGGTATAGCAGCAATGAAAAGGCAACATTACGCAACTGCATTAAGGGCCTTTAGAGCAGAAGCCGAAGAGGGTAATCTGCAAGCAAAAAGTAATATTGGGTACATGTACGAACATGGCTGGGGTGTTCCTCAGGATTATCAGAAAGCAATGACTTGGTACAAAGAAGCCGCAAAAGGTTCTTTGTCTGAAGCTGAGTACAATGTAGGAATTCTCTATCATAATGGTTATGGAGTTGCAAAAAATAATTCAGAAGCCAAGAATTGGTTTCAAAAAGCCGCAAAGAAAAACTTTCGGGATGCCCAGTTTATGATGGGGAATATTTATCAAAATGGCTGGGGAGTTAAACCAAATCCAAAACTTGCTCTTATTTGGTACAAAAGAGCTGCAAAGCAAGGTCTGCCAAAATCACAATTTATGACTGGATTTTTGTTGCTCTCTGGTGACATTGATAAGGCTGAAGCAGTTAAAGGATATGCTTGGACAGAAGTCTCCAGGGTCAATGGGTACAATGGTGCCCAAGAAGTACTTGACTATGCAAGTCTTAGTATGAAAGAAAACCAAATTAAAATGGCGAAAGCTCTTGCTAAACAATGCATTGCAAGCGAGCTAACACAGTGCCCTTGAAATATTAATATAGTTTGATTAACAATCTCCGGAGTTGATTTTAATGGATACAATTGATTTTATTTCGCGAACACAATCAAGTTTTGCAGATGATATTTTTGTAAAGCGATGGTCGCCNAGGACTTTTGATAGTTATGAAATCAGTGACACACAATTAAAAACAATAATAGATGCAGCTCGTTGGTCACCCTCTTGTTCTAATGAGCAACCATGGAGGTTTTTCACAGCAAAAAGCGATACTCCTGTGTTTTTAAAATTTGTTAGTTTTTTATCTCAAGGAAATCAGGACTGGGCTAAATCTACAAGTGTTCTGGGATTTATTGTTTCTAAAAAGTTCTTCGAAAAAAAAGACAAGCCTAACACTCTTTCGAGTTTTGATTGTGGTGCTGCGTGGATGTCTTTGGCGTTACAGGCAAGCTTTGAAGGACTTCATACTCATGGTATGGGTGGAATCGATAGGGAAATGGTTTCGGATTTTTTAAAACTGGACTCTTCAAAGGAGAGCGTGTTGATGGGCTTTGCTATAGGTAAATTGGCTAGTAAATTAAATTTAAAAAGTGATAAGCATAATAAAAACACCTTATCAGGCAGAAAAGAGTTAAACGAAATTTGGAAAAACTATTAAGATTTGAAATAAATTTCTTTTCAAAAAATTTTTTCTTATTCTTTAAATTTCTACTTACAATAGTTTGAATTGTAATTTTTGCAGATTTTGAATTTTGCTCTGCATTAATTCTCTAAGCGGATAAAATAATAGCTTGTAATAAATTAAATAATCTATATTTCAATTTAATAGGTGTTGNTAGGTTAATAAATTGTGGAAANCATAACAAAAAANAATGATTTAATTTTTGGNCATCCAAAAGGNCTAGTAGTTTTATTTATGACTGAATTGTGGGAGCGTTTCAGCTATTATGGCATGCGAGCTCTTTTGATTTTATATTTGACTAAACATTTTGTCTTTGATGACGCTAAGGCTGGAATGATTTACGGAAGTTATGCTGCATTAATTTATGCACTTCCAGTTCTGGGGGGGTTAATTGCAGATAGATATCTGGGAATGAAAAAAGCAATAATTTTTGGNGCAGTTCTTTTGGTGATTGGGCATTTAGGTATGGCAGTAGAGGGCCCACAGGCTGAAATTCTAGACGGAGAAATTATACGTTCCAATTTTCATTTACAAGTCTTTTATTTTGCACTCGGTTTTATTGTAGTTGGGGTTGGATTTTTAAAAGCTAGCATATCAACTTTAGTTGGTTTGCTGTATGAGAAAAACGATACAAGANGAGATTCAGGTTTCACAATATTTTATATGGGGATAAACATAGGTGCTTTCATAGCAACTTTATTATGTGCATATATTGGTGAAGAATATGGTTGGAGATTTGGTTTCGGTTTAGCTGGTTTNGGAATGATNATTGGATTGATAACTTTCTTGACAGGAGTNAAATGGCTTGGCAATTTAGGTTCACCACCAAACTCTGATAAACTTTCCAAAAATCTTTTTTTGTTTATTTCAGTTGAAAAGAGCATTTATTTTTTTGGNTTTATGCTTGTAATTTTGGTTTGGTATCTTATTCAGATGTCCGGNGAACTTGGTATNTTTTTGATTGGGATTGGCACAATAACTATCAGTTGGATAATTTGGTACTGCATCAAGGAATGTTCAAAAAATGAAAGAAATAGAATTTTAGTAATGTTGTTTTTAATTGCTTGTTCTGTTTTGTTTTGGGCTCTATTTGAGCAGGCAGCCTCTTCATTAACTTTATTTACCGACAGAAATGTTATGATGGGAAGTTGGTTTTCAGCAGGTATGTTTCAGGCACTTAATCCTTTTTTTATAATAATACTTGCCCCTGTTTTTGCAAGTATATGGTTTTTTACCAGCAGAAAAGGCATTGAGCCAAGTACACCCAAAAAATTCTCTCTTGCATTAATACAAGTTGGTTTGGGCTTTGCTGTTTTGGTTTTAGGTTCAAATTTTGCTGGGCCTGATGGCAAGGTTGCTGTTATTTTTTTGGTCATGATGTACTTGCTTCATACAACTGGTGAACTATGTTTGTCACCTGTCGGATTGTCAATGATTACAAAATTATCTGTGCCGAAAATTGCTGGTTTGATGATGGGTGTCTGGTTTTTATCTAGTTCTTTTGCTGCTTATGTAGCAGGTTGGATTGCTGGATTGATGGCTATTGAATCAGATGATGGAGTATCTTTGGGGGGTTTAGAGTCGCTAGTTATTTACACTAATATTTTTGAAAAGTTAGCCATAGTTGCTATTTTTTCTGGTGTAATTTTATTTTTAATCTCACCGAAAATAGTCAAAGTAATGGATTCAAAATAATNATTTTAAAAAATTTTTATGTAAACCACATTCACGATTCTTAACTACTTTGGTTGGATCATAATAATCTTGTTCATCTGGTAAATTATTTTCTTTTAAGTAATTTTGCATTTGTTGTTCAGATGTATAAAAAAGTGGTGCAATTTTGATCAACCCTTTTTCATTACTTGTGACAATATCGAGTTTTTCGCGAAAGGAAGTTTGCTCTTTTCTAATTGCAGTCAGCCATATTTGAGGTTTAAATTTATCGATAGCTCTTTTGAATGGTTCTAATTTCACTTGATAAGTAAATTTTTCGTGCAATTCAGATTCAATATTAGGAATACCATTCATAAGTGTATCCCTGCGTTTTGCGCTCATCAGTGGATTAAATACATGTATATTTAAATTAAAAAGTTCGATTAATTTTTCTGCATTTACATACGTTGCTCTTGTGTTGTAACCAGAATCTATCCAAACCACATCCATGTCACTTTTAACCCTATGTATTANATGAAGAATAACTGCTTCATAGGGCCCAAAATTAGTTGTGACTATTGTTCTCATGCTTAGAGACACTGCCCATCTAACTATTTCAAACGGGGTTTTGTTTTTTAGTTGCTCGTTAGTAAGTTGCAGATTCAATTTAAATTCCACTAATATATATAAAAAAGACGATCTTCATGATAAGCCTCCACGAGTGAGTTTTTCAGGGTTTAACAATTTTTTTAATTCATCAACAGATAAGTCAGTCTGTTCAGCNGCTACATCAATGACAGCCCTTTTTTCTTTATAAGCTTTTTTTGCTATTTCTGATGCTTTTAAGTAACCGATAATTGGGTTCAGGGCCGTAACTAAAATGGGATTCAAAGAGAGGGCTTCATTTAACTTTTGGTTATTCACTCGAAAAGAGNCGATTACTTTGTCAGCAAGTAGATGACTTACATTGCTAATAATTTTAATACTACTGAGTAAATTATTAGCAATGAGAGGTAGCATGACATTTAATTCAAAATTTCCNGATTGACCAGCAATAGTAATTGCAGAGTCGTTTCCAATCACTTGGGCNGATACCATTGCAGCTGCTTCAGGAATTACTGGGTTTACTTTTCCTGGCATAATGGAAGAGCCTGGTTGCAATGCCTCAAGCTCTATTTCACCTAGTCCTGCTAAAGGACCTGAATTCATCCAACGCAAGTCATTCGATATTTTCAGAATNGATACAGCAGTGGCTTTTAAAAGTCCAGAGAGTGATACAGCTATATCTTGAGAACTGATATGACTAAAAAAATTATTGGCTGGTTTGAACTCTAAATTTGTTTTCTTACTGAGAATCTGAGCNAACATATCAGAGAAATCAGGATGAGCATTTATACCAGTTCCTACAGCAGTACCGCCTTGAGCTAAGGTATGCAGTTGGGGTTGAATATTCTTTAGACGCTCGATGTTTAGTTCAATTTGTTCAGCCCAGCCGTTTAGTGACTGGCTCAGTTTAATTGGCATTGCATCCATTAAGTGAGTACGTCCCGTCTTAATGCAACTTTCAAGTTTTTTGGCCTTAGATCTAATAACTATCGCAAGGTGTTCAAGAGCAGGTAGTAATTTAAACTCTAGAGCTATAGCGGNACTGATGTGAATAGTTGAAGGAATAATATCATTACTGCTTTGACCATAATTTACATGATCATTAGCTGAAATAGGCAACTTAGAGTTTTTGCATGCGATAGTTGCAATTACTTCATTAGCATTCATATTGGTGCTAGTACCAGATCCGGTTTGAAAAATATCAACAGGGAAATGTTGCATTAAATTATTTTCTTCTAATAATGTTTCAACAGCTTGACAAATGGCGTCAGCTGTTTNGTTAGGTATTTGATTCAAAGCCTTGTTTGCAGTTGCAGCCGCAGATTTTGTGATTAGCAAAGAGCGGATAAATTCCTCTGGCATTCTTTGTCCACTTACCGAAAANTTATTTATAGCTCGCTGAGTTTGAGGACCATATAAGGCATCGGCATTTACCTCTAATTCACCCATACTATCTCGCTCAATTCGTATATTGACCATTAACAACTCCTAAAATTTTTAATTGCTATCGATGTACTAATTGATTTTAAGCGATAAGACTTGATTTTATGAAAAAGAAAAAAGCATATTCTGTTTGGANAACTTAATTTTTATTATGCAAGATTCNAATCTCACAGATATTGTAACAAATTGTTGTTTTGTTTTTCAGTTAAAATAATTTAAGGTTAATTATTTAAAATTTTTTCACATACTAAATATTCAAACAAAAATATAACTTTAAATTTTGAAAGAAATTAAATGAGAACGATGTTTAAAAACCTATTTAAGTTTCATTCTTTTCTGTTTTTAATTAGTTTTTTTTTAAATGCACATGCTGTTAATTGGGTAAAATATGGTAATGATGCAAATGGTGATAACTTTTATGTTGATATCGATAGTACTAGAATAATTGGTGACGTTGTGATATTTTCTGGGCTAAGAGATTTGGCTGAGCCTGAGAAAAATTTTGGGTCATTGTCTGGCACAGGAAAATTTAAAGTGGATTGCTCTGAAGATAAAACAATGTTGCTTTCTTATAATTTCTTTTCTTTAAATATGGGAAAAGGTGAAATTATCGCTGCAATTCCTATAAGAGAAAAAAAATGGTTCTTTCCGCCTAAAAACACAATTGGAAAAAAACAAATTCAATTTATTTGTAATTTTAACAAACAAGTTTAAAGTTTTAATTGTGAGGTTGAAAAATGATTAGAAATATTATNGCTATAGGTGGCGGGGGTTTTGGAAGAGGTTTAGGTAGTGGAGCAATTGAAGAATACATCTTGGGCCAGTCTAAGGCTAAATGCCCAAGAATTTGTTTTATTCCAACAGCAACTGGAGATGATGATGAATATAAAGTTAATTTCTACGCTACTTTTACAAAATTAAATTGTATTCCTNTGCATTTAGATTTTTTTAAAAGAACTCCAGATTTAAAAAAACTTATAAGTGCCCAAGATGTAATTTATGTTGGTGGTGGTAATACTATGAGTATGTTAGGTGTATGGAAACAGTGGGGGTTAGANAAACTTCTAAAACAGGCATACGANAAAGGAACTGTGATGAGTGGCGTCAGTGCTGGCGCCATCTGTTGGTTTGACAAAGGTATAACTGATTCATGGGAAAATTCGCTTAATGTAATGGACTGTTTGGGTTTTGTAGATGGTGTTTGTTGTCCACATTATNATGAGGAACATGAGAGGAGGCCTTCATTACATNAATTTATATTAAACAAANCTATTAACTCTTGCCATGCAATTGATGGTGGCTGTGCACTACATTTAATTGATGGAAAACCCTTTAAGTCAATAGCTTTTATTAAAAGAAAAAACTCTTACTTTGTTAAACTTCAAAACAAGAAAGTAAAGGAAATTCCTTACACAAGAAAAAAAATATAAGTTTACTAATTAATTTTTAACTACATAGGCGGAAATAAAATTTAATACCAAATAAAAAATACTTCTTTGATATTTTTTTATAATACTTATATTAATAATCTCAGATAGAGATCATAACTTAATAAAGTAAACGAAAATACCTAGTCTAGATTTAGTAATTGTGAAGATATTAATAAAATCGGAACATAGTCACATAATTCTTGTATGTTTCGGGATTTTAAAAAGTTTTTAAGAAGCATACTTTCAATTTAAAAAGGCAACCAAGCGGTTGCCTTTTTAAATTAGCTGAAAATCTAATTATTAAATATTAATCAATCTAATGGGTGAATGATCACTCTATTAGCTTTCATTTCAGGTATGATCAGATATTTTCCATCAGTAGTTATATCAATATCAGCTGATCCTTCCATACCTTCTTTAATGAGGGTTGGTTTTGTCCCTTCTTTAGAAGTATCTAATCTAAATACTTTTCCATTTTTCCAATCGGAAAGGTATAAACTGTCACCAGTAGCAACTAATCCATCAGCTCCGCCGTAACCTTCACTTAATTTTTCGACTACTAAATCACCAAGCTTAACTCTAAACAAGAACCCATTTTCAAAATCGTTAAAAGTAAGATAACCATCCTGATGGGTAGATAGGCCATTTGGACTTCTTATGTTCATGTCGTTTGTTTCGTCAACTAAGACTGTGATTTTCTTATTTGAGTCAACTTTGAAAATTGCTCCACCACCTTTACCGTTTAAAAGATCTCCACTATCAGAAATGTATATAAAATTATTATCGCTAGTTATGTCATTTAAAAATTGAGGTTTTCTTGGAAAATCATCTGCTGTTAACCAAGTTTCGACATCACCTGTCATACCTATTTTTTTTACTTCGTCATTGTCAGTGACATATATAAAGTCATCTTTAACAATTAGGCCTTTAGGATCGTTCAACCCTGAATCAGCAATGATTTTTTTCTCTCCGTCAATTAAAATTTGAACTATTTTTCCGTCACCATCTTTACCAAATTCCCCTATTTCAGAAATAATAATTCTTCCATCATTCATAGCCGCAGCGGATTCAGGCATCATTATTCCTTCAACAGATTCGACAACTGTAACTTGCTTAGTATNNGTTTTATCCGAGCATCCAACTAAAATAGNTGTTAATAAGATTGAGGAAAGAAATGTTTTAAAAAATTTTGTCAATGTAATGACAGAGTTTTTGTCAAAAAAACGAATATTCATGATTTGGAATTCTCCTTAGGTATCTAAAGTATACTAAAATATAGCATTCAGTATAGTGTATAAACAAACAATTATTTATTACAAAGACTTTTTTTTTTAATTTAAAAAAAGTGAGTAATGAAAATTAGCTAATAATGTTTTGTTTTTTAATAAATCTGCATGTTATCGTATTGATTATTATGAAAAAACTGTTGCTGACATTTTTGATTTGTTTTTCCGCTAATTCTTCTGCTATTAGTTGGCTTGAGGTTGTTGGAGCCTCTGATTCGGCATATATAGATGTTGACAATATAACCAAGGATAGCGACTTTGTTTTTTACTCTATTATGGAAAATATGGCTTCAATGGGACTAAACTCTGTGATTACTAAGAGCAAGGCTGACTGTAAAGAAAAAAGGGTAATTGAGTTAACTAAAATTTATTACGGTCAAGCAATGGGACAGGGAATATCGTATGAAGAAGATAATAATGATGAAAATGAAATTTATCCAAAAAAAGACTCAACACAATATAAGATTATGAAGTTTGCATGTAACAAATTTAGGTAAATTCTCATTTTTGAATAACACCTAATTGTAACTTAATATAAGTACAAGTTTTAAGGACTTAAATTCACAATCAATAACATTAATAGCTGTAAATAATCAATTGATTAAGTTAACTGCATGAATTGCCAATAAATTATATTGACAGAAAGATGAGTATAAAAGCAAGAAAATAAATGAGGGACTTACACAAAATCCCTCATCAACTCAAAACAAGTAAATTAGGCTTCTGTTTCTCTTGTATCTGTTTTCTGACTGTCATTAACGTCAGCACCGCCACCATAACAGCCNTCCCCTGCAAAACTAGGATTGACTAGGGCTGTAAGAATAAAAAAAGATGAAGCTANCAATTTTTTTAACATAATAAAACCTCCTTTTTAGTGTGATTAAAAAATCTGACAAAAGTTCATTTTTTTNGTTCAACCTATAAATAATTGTATCTAGGCTTTTTTACGCAAGTTCGAACTTGAGCTTTTTGGATCTTAAAATTTAGTTCAAATACGATTTTAAACCATAATAGAAAATTTCGGGGAAGTAATAGGTAAGGACGCATCTGAAAATCTTAATTGAACAAAAAAAAACTCGCGCCTAACAATTTGGCGCGAGTCCATAAATAAAACTAATNAGCGANTATTATTCCGCTGTAATTTGATAAATCTCACCTTCATCTGTNGAGGCATAAAGCATTCCATTATNCATTCTTAAACCACGGAATCTNTTCTCCATACCTAANGGCATGTGAACAACAGATTTNATGGATTGTCCGTCTGCATCGATATCATACATATCAATACGTAGACCACCCGGTGTACCACCGAAAGCAATGCCCATAATGCCGGCAGCTAAACGACCTTCATAAATACCCCAGTTGCTTCCTGTAAGGAAAGCAGCAGAACCGGTACCTTGTGAGTAGCCGTTGTTGTTCCAAGCTGGCTTCATAAGATCAGTAAAGCGTGTGTCACTCATTGGTGTGTAAGCAGCGCGAATGGCAGGAATCATACCATCTTTCTGATTTGGCTCATAGCCACAATACTTATCAGGACAAGCTGTTCTTCCNCCTCTTTTTTCGGCAGGATCCCAACCGCCATTACCACCGTTNACTAAAGCAGTAANTTCGTCGTTNTGCCATGGGCCATGCTCAGCTGTATAGGCTCTTCCTGTAGCAGGATCGAAATCAATACCTTGTACATTTCTNTGNCCATANGTATAAATACGCTTGTCAGCTCTAGGAGCATTGTTATCAGGATGTGCATTACCGTTACCATCAACTCTTAAAACAACACCACAAAGAAGTGAGTTATCTTGAGGACAAATACCTCTATGACGATCTCCAGTACCTATCCAAAGATATCCACCTGGACCGACACGGATTCTACCGCCGTTGTGAGCACCAGGACCACCAAATGGTTGGTTTGACTTGAATGGCTTATATTGTATGTCTTTAACAATGTCAACTCTCTTGGAGACTTTTTTGTTGTTCTTTGAAACTGTGAACTTCATTACAATGTTTCCATCACACTTTTCAAAGTTGGTTTTGCAACCTGAACCATGATATTTGTTGGAAGTGGAATATAAATAGAGCGTACGGT
>NHFB01000013.1 GCA_002170285.1 Betaproteobacteria bacterium TMED100 | reverse complement strand
CCGATTACTGTTCCATTAGTACTTGCTATGGGATTAGGATTTGGAAATGCTCTTGGTGCGGTAGAAGGGTTTGGTATTTTAGCTTCAGCTTCAATCTGTCCAATAGTTTCTGTTTTGGCATTAGGAGTGTATGTTCAGTGGAAAGTTAAGAGAGAAAATGAGCGTGCATCAGAAGAGGCTGCAGACGATTTAGCTAAAGCATAACTTGTAATTATTACTATTAAATTTGCTGATAATTATTTATTTAAGGGAGTCAGGTAATGGCAAAACGTAAAGTAACTAACCTCACAGACGTAGCGCAAATAACATGCGTTGTGCAGAAAGGAATGGCTGATACTATAAACCAGTCATTATTAGATGCTGGCATCCAAGGTGCTACTGTTCATGCTGGTGTTGGAACTGGTATCAGAGAAAGAATGGGATTTCTTGGTGTTGCAGTGGAGGTTGAAAGAGAAATCGTTTCAGTCTTGGTTTCTAAAGATCAAACAGATAGGATTTTTGAGAGAATGTACTTGGCTGGCCGTCTAGACACACCAGGAATGGGCTACATTTATGTCACTCCTCTAGTTCAGGCTGCCACATACATACCTGCTCATCTTTTAGAGGATAAAGACTCAATAAGTAGCATGGGTGGACTATGAGCGATCAGAAAATCCCAAATATCGATTACACTCGACTCATTACCTGTATTTTGTACGAGGGCGGATCAGTTGAAATCTTAGAGATGCTTAGATCCAAGGGTGTTAATGAAGCATGTTTTTATTCTGTCAGAGGTGCTCCCATAGGTCGTTCATCAGAAGTTGATGGTTTGCCTGAGATTCCTAAAACAGAAGTGTTGAACGTCGTGGTTGCTGCAGATCAAGCTGATTATATTTTCGAAGCAATATACAACATGGCAGAACTTCAGGAGCCTCAAAAAGGAATTATTACTGTTAACAGGCTAGCCAGGTCATCTGAAATCAATTTACCTAGTGATGACGAGGAACTTAAAGCAGCTTAAAATAAAATTTAATTTGTCTTTCAATTTTTTGAATGGCACTGTATATCGAGGAGAAATAGATGAACGAAGAGTCGGCTGATGTAAAAATTAGAAAAAACAGAAGACGTATATTTGATGCGGAGACTTTTGTTCAATTCAATCAAGCTCAAGTTTTTGTTGGTAGATCGGTAATAGAAGAGAACAGATCCTTAGCTTTAAAGAACTTTGCCACTGCGGCTCAGGGCAATAGAGAGCTTTTACTAAGTACTGTAGCTGATGTTCTCAGAAACAGACAGGTGATGGTTGACATGCTAAGTCCTGCAACTCCTGAGGAAGAACGTTTTAAATCTTCAATGGCAAACACAGTTAAGATTGAGGAATTACAAAAACAAGCTGAATTCAACAAATCGATGCTCGAAATTAATCAATTAATGGTGGATGTTAACAAACTACTTATTGAGATTAATGCAAAAACCAAAGAAACAAATGAAGGTTTATTGGAACATTTAGACGGTTTGTCAACTGTTAACGCAAAATGGCTTGATGGTGAATTAGAAGCTAACATGCGTGCGTCTAGTGCTACAGAAAATGAGCAAAGAATAACTAGTAATGCTGCTGCTGCTCAAGAAGTTTCCGAAACAGCCAATAGCAACAGAGAGAAAATTACCTCTCTTTATCAAAGAGCTGCTGAAAATCGTTCAACAATTTTAAAAACTGCAGAGGCTGTCGCTGAGTTACGCGAGGAAATTGTTGGGGTAAGAGAAAAAATCTCAGCTAATCAACGTAGAGTAGCTGACAAAATTATAGAACTTTAAGTATTAGTTCATATAACTTGATAGCCCAAGTGGCTTTCAATATCGAAAATATTTTTCGATGATGAAAGTACTTGGGTTTATTAAATTTTGCAATAGAATTAGTTTTAACTAATTTTATGCATTTAAATTATTAAGAATGATTTCTAAGCAAAGAATATATGAAATTTTAGATGGTGCAGTTAGGGATCGAGCAAGTAAAATTTGCGAGATTTCAATAATTGCAGTAGTAGTTGTAAACGTTTTTGCAGTAATTTTAGACTCTGTGCCTGAAATTCATTCAGAGTATAAAAATTTTTTTCACAATCTTGAGCTTGTTAGCGTAATTTTTTTCACAACCGAGTATATTCTCAGAGTTTGGTCCTACGGTGCAAAGTATGATCCTAANGATGGTGGGGCATCNAGAGGAAGAAAAGAGTATNTATTTAGTTTCTATGGNTTTATAGATTTCGTTGCAACAATGCCGTACTATTTGCAATTCTTCATTCCNGGAATGGATTTAAGAGTTTTAAGAGTTTTGAGAATGTTGCGNATACTAAAACTAACTCATTACAATTCNGCTTTACAAGACCTCTTTGGTGCAGTAATAGCCGAAAGAAGAGCATTTGGTTCAGCGATGTTTCTTCTTGCTATATCAACAATCGTATCGGCTTCGTTAATGTATTTCGCTGAAGGTGATTTACAACCAGAGTATTTTGCTTCTATTCCCCAAAGTATGTACTGGGCAGTAATAACAATAACTTCAGGTTATGGAAATATNGAACCCTTAACAGATATTGGNTGGATAATTTCATCGCTAACTGGTTTCCTTGGTGTTTGTATGGCGGCAATTTTAACAGGTATTGTCGCCTCCTCTTTTTCTAATCAATCAGCCAGAAAAAGAGCTGCGTTTGAAGCACANTTAAAGNTAGCATTGGTTGACGGTGAGATATCTGATTCTGAGAAAACAACNTTAAAAAGATTACAGGTTAAATATCGAATTTCTGAAGATGAGTTAAATGAAATGGTGGCGAATTTCACTAACGGAAAAATGACGGAGTTATGAAATTGTCTATTGATAATTTTCAGACTAAGTTATGTGGCCTATTGGATGGATCTACTTATAATTCGATTAGCCGCTCTATAGAGTATTTTATTGTTATTGTGGTAATTCTAAATGTATTAATGATAGTTCTTGAGTCAGTTAATGATATAAGCCAAGCATATTCAAGTTTTTTTTATAACTTTGAAGTATTTAGTGTAATTGTTTTTACGATTGAATATATTGCTCGAGTATGGTCTTATGGAGCAAAATATAAAAATGAAGGTAAATCATGGAAAGGTAGAAAAGAATACATATTTAGTTTTTACGGGCTGATCGATTTTTTTGCAACAGCTCCATTTTATTTACAACTATTGTTTCCTGGTTCGGATTTAAGATTTTTGAGGGTTTTTAGACTACTCAGAATATTTAAATTATCAAGATACAATTCTGCATTGCAAGATCTAGGAGAGGCAGTTGTTGCTGAAAGAGAATCTTTTTANTCTGCTATATTTCTTCTAGTGATTGCCTGCTTGTTATTTTCNTCTCTGATTTATATTGTAGAAGGAAATTCTCAACCTGAAATTTTAGGCTCAATTCCCCTTGCAATGAAATGGTTTTTAATGACTATTATTGCTGGATGGGGTGGGGTTGATCCAACAACTGCCCTTGGTTCTGTTTTGATTGTAATTACACAATTGATAGCAATTATGTTAGCCGCAATACTGACAGGAGTTGTTGCAACAGCTTACAATGCTCAAGTCACAAGGCGAGAGGCTCAGTACGAGACTCTTGTGCGTGAGGTTCTTGANGATGGTGTTGTTGATGCTGANGAACAAGAACAGTTAGATTTACTCAAGAAAAAATTTGGCATGACTGATGAGCAAGTNGAAATGATTGCTGAACAAGTGAGGGTAGAAAATGAAGAAAAAGAAGAAAAGGCCAAATTTTTAAAAGAAAACCCTGAAAAAATTTGATTTTTTTGTTTAACATAACAAATCGAAATTAACCNAATGGACAAAGACGAACANCNAAAAACAACAAGCAAAGCNAAAAATTCGACNGATGCTTTTCAAGAAGGGGTTAAGTATGCCAATAGCTTGAATCAACTCAGAGGAGAGGTTNAAGTTCAAAGAGATTGGGGATTGACCATAAGGATTACAGCTATTGTTGCTTCTCTTATTGTTGGTTCAATAGTTGGATTGGTNTCTTTAACACTTCTATTTTTAGTTGAGTATTTCAATAANATATGGAAACTTTCACTAGGAACAAGTTTTGAAGATGCTGTTTTTTCTTGGAATCCCATTCTTGGNCTTTCTTTGTTAGTAACCGCTATTGTTGCCGGACAAATTTTGATAAGAATCAGTGATGGTAGACCAAGAGGCCCAGCTGATTTAATATTGGCAGCCCAAAAAAACCAACCACCTGAATTAAAGAATGGGTTTCTTTCTGCAACCCTTGCCATGGTAAGTCTTTCTGGCGGATCTTCCGTAGGAATGTTTGGCCCATTAATGCATTTTGGTGGGTGCTTTAGTTATAAAGTTGATAACTATATAGAAAANGTTCTAAAAGGTTCCAAAAAACTTCCACTTGATGTTGTTTTAGGTAGTGGAGCTGCNGCTGCTATTGCTGCAGTTTTNTCAGCTCCAATAGGNGCTGCTATTTTTGCTCANGAAGCAATTATAAGAAGATTTGGAGCTTTCGGGGCAGGACCAGTAATTGCCGCCGCTTTTGGGGCTCATTGGGTGGCAATTCTNTTAACAGGGGAGAGTAGATTGTTTAATATTTCTTCTGGNCCCGAGTTAAATCTTGAATCTATGTTTATTGCTATTGCTATTGGTCTTGCNAGTGCAGTTGTTGTCATAACATATATCAATTCTGTAACAGCTATGCCTAAGTTAGTTAACGCTACAAAAATACCATTAGTATGGAGACCGTTTATACCCGCTTCACTCTTATTTGCATTTTCACCAGTTTTCCCCCATCTTTTAGGCCACGGTCTTTGGTCNGTTGATATTGCCTTAGCCGGTCAATTTTCTCTTCTATTTTTACTTGCTTTAATAGTTTTTAAAATTATTTTTACAAGTTTATGTATCGGTTTTGGCTTGTTTGGTGGTGTATTTGCGCCAGCATTATTTCTTGGTGTAATGGTTGGNGCTGTTGCTGACTTATTGCTATTTGGAAATTCATCAACTAGTTCTGGTTTTGCAATTTTGGGCGCAGCAAGTTGTATTGGAGCAGTCATAGGTGCGCCTTTAGCNGCCGTTGTAATTGTTTTTGAGCTAACTGGTAGTTACGATTGGGCGGTCTTAGCAATGATTAGTGTTGTTAGTTCACAACAATTCACTAGAGCTTTTTCAGGTAGGTCATTATTTGATAAACAATTATTACTTAGAGGAATAAAAATTGGAGACGACCATAAATAAGTAGAAATTAATTGAATGATCTAAGCTTCTAAAGTTGTAATCAGATCCGATTCAAGTTGTATGGAATCTTTCCTGTTTGCAAGACTTTTCCCTTGAACAACAAAAACATCCTCAACTCTTTCCCCTAATGTTGAAATCCTTGCAGTTTGAACNGATATATCATGCTGTTGCAAAACTTTAGCTATTCCAAANAAAAGTCCAGGTTTATCGCCAGCTGTTAAAGATAATATGTGGAACTCATTTTTTTCATCAGCTGACAAAACAACTGTAGGAGTAATAGGGAAGTATTTAGATCTTCTAGATTTTCTGCCACTTGATTTCAAATTAATTTTATTTTGATTTTCAAGGTGGTTTAACAAGCCATTTTCTAGAGTAGAGATNCTAAATTGNGATAANTGGTCTAAAGACTTTTGATTTAATACAAATGAATTTANAGCATANCCATGCTTAGTTGTATTTATTTTTGCATCNAGAACACTAAATGAAACAGAGTCAAAATACTCAACTATTTTTGAAAATAATCCCTTGCTAGCTTTCTCATAAACAATGATTTTAATTCCATTAACATCATTTTCTACTTTGGCTTTTACAATGGGAATTTTTGAATTAATTTTGTTTATAAGAACTTGTGCATGCCATAAAATTTCTGAAGAGTCGTGTTTTAAAAAATACGATACCTGCATGATTGAAAAAATTTTTTGAAATTTTCTTTCACTTAGAAGTGAAGCTTTATTTTGTTCGAGATTTACTTTTTTCTCCTCTTGATTAGTATTGATTTTATCAAGAGTACTGTAAAAAAGCCTCTCTAAAAGTTTACCCTTCCAGTTGTTCCATACTTTTGGAGAAGTTCCTCTGATATCAGCTACTGTTAATAAATAAAGAGCAACAAGTCTTTCCTCTGTTTGAACTTTTAAATAAAACTTTTTTATAGTTACTGGGTCGTCAATGTCCTCTTTTTGGGTTAATTGCGACATAGTCAAATGTTCTTTAACAAGAAATTCAATTAATTCTGAATCCTTAACATTTAAATTAAAGTTTTTACTGAAATTTTTTGCATCCTCGGCGCCAAGAACGGAATGGTCACCGCCTCTTCCTTTACCAATATCATGAAAAAAAGCAGCCAGATAAAGCTTCCAATGTCCATTAAATTTCGACATTAACTCTGAGCATAATGGAAATTCATGAGCATGCTCTTGTTGTGTGTATCTTTCAATGTTTCTTATTACATGCAAGGTATGCTGATCGACAGTATAAACATGGAATAAGTCGTGCTGCATTTGACCTACAATATTTCTAAATACAGGAAGAATTCTACCTAAAACACCGAGATCGTTCATTAATCTTAAGGTTCTAGTGACTGCTTTTGGTTCTTTAAAGATTTGTAGAAAAAGTTCTTTGTTATACAAACTTTTTCTAAAGTCACTGTTTATTAAATTTCGGTTATTCCAAATTAGTCTTGTTGTTTGAGGGTCAAGTTTTCTTATTTGAGAGTTTGTTTGTAGTACATGAAATAACTTCAAAATGATAGACGGATGAATGTGAATTTCTCTTTCGTTTTCTAGTCTTAAAAAACCCCTTGATTCGATAAAATTAATGTGGTGTTTTTTAACTTTTAAATTTTTTACGTTTGTAACTTCAATATAAGATTTAATTTTTTTCTTTGCGATCACGTTTGAGTCATTCAAATTTGGAAAAAACTTTGGCTCTAAATTAGTCAAAATAATTTCACTAATTTGTAAAATTAACTTTGCAGCTCTGAAATACTTTTGCATCAATATTTCGCTTGCTCTTCTACCCTTGAGATCAACTATACCCATTCTTTTAGCAACATCAGATTGCAAATCAAATACCAAACGATCTTCTCTTCTTTTAGATGATAAATGGAGGTGTCCTCTTATTGTTTGTAAGATTTTTTGTTGCCTATAAAGTTGTCTAGCTTCCTCTATAGTGATTAATTGATTAAATGCTAAATGACGCCAATTTTTACCATAACCAAACTCTAGGCAAATCCAATTGACTGTATGTAAATCTCTTAGGCCTCCAGGTGATTCTTTAACATTGGGTTCAAGACTATAAGGAGTATTTTGATATCTTTCATGTCGTTGACGTAATTCTAAAAGTTTATGCCTGGCAAAATTTACCGAATCAATTTCAGAGGTTCTTTTTTCTTTTAGACTGTTAAAAAGGGCTTTTTTACCAGCTAAAAACCTTAGTTCTAGCATTGAAGTTGCTACTGATGTATCGATTTTTGACAACGAAATTGTTTCATCTACACTACGTACACTGTGGCCAGCTTCAAGCCCTATATCCCACATAGCAGAAATAAATNATGAAATTGATTTTGATAGATTTNTATCAAGTTCTTTAACAGAGGTCAAAATTTGAAGATCAATATCAGAATGTGGAGCTAATTCTCCCCTGCCAAAACCCCCTATAGCCAATAAACAACAATTTTTAGACAATTTAAATGTTGTCCAAAGTTCACAAATAATTGAATCAATGTTTTTGGATAAATTTTTCATTAATAGATTTGGAGATGAAGCTTTAGTCCAAAGCATATCTTCGTTCTTTTTCAGCTCTTTAACTGAAGACTTCAGACGCTCAATAAATGGTTTTTCAATTCGTTTCATAGGTTAAATGTATCATTTACTCTGTTTGTTGAAGTCAGGACTTCCCTCTGAAACTGTAAGTATTTCATAACCAGTTTCGGTTACTAAAATGGTGTGTTCCCATTGTGCAGATAGACTTTTATCTTTGGTGACTATTGTCCATCCATCTGATAGTTCTCTAACATTTGGTTTTCCGGCATTAACCATTGGTTCAATAGTAAATGTCATACCAGGAATAAGAATTTGACCTGTTTTAGGAGTTCCGTAATGTAAAACTTGTGGTGGTTCATGAAAGTTTTTCCCAATCCCATGACCACAAAACTCTTTTACAATCGAAAAACCTTCTGATTCTGTAAATTTTTGAATTGCATAACCAATGTCACCAAGCGTTTTGCCAGGCTCTACCTCTCTTATCCCACACCATAGAGCTTCATATGTTGTATCAACAAGCCTTCTGGCGGCAATAGAGGGACTACCAACAAAAAACATTCGACTGGTATCACCATGAAAACCGTCCTTGATTACAGTAATATCAATATTAATAATATCTCCAGATTTAAGAATTTTGTCACTTGGAATTCCATGACAAATTTGATGATTGACAGAAGTGCAAATTGACTTTGGAAATGGTTTGTAGCCTGGAGGACAGTAGTTTAATGGGGCTGGAACAGTTTTTTGTTCGTTTACCATGAAATCATGACAAAGTTTATTTAAATGGTCTGTAGTTACGCCAGGTTTGACATGCGGTGTTATAAAATCCAATACCTCTGATGCCAAGGCACCTGAAATTCTCATTGCATTTATTTCGCTAGAAGATTTGATAGAAATGGTCATAAAAGATAGAATAGACTGTTTTACTAATTTTTTGGAGTGGTAAATGTCAATATCGATGCGTGAAATGCTTGAGGCAGGTGTGCACTTTGGCCACCAGACTCGTTTTTGGAACCCGGGAATGGCCCCGCACATTTTTGGACACCGAAATAAAATTCATATAATAAACCTAGAATCAACTGTTAGAAAGCTAGCCGAAGCCCTAAAATTTACCAAAGATTTAGCTACTAGAAAAGGCTCAATAATGTTTGTTAGTACTAAAAGGGCTTCTAGAGAAATAATAGCAGAAGAAGCTGCTCGTGCAGGTATGCCATACGTTGACCAAAGATGGTTAGGTGGCATGCTTACAAATTTTAAAACTGTAAAAGCCTCTATTAAAAGGCTTAAGGATATGGAAAGTACTGTTGCTGACGGGGGTGTTGAAAGAATGACAAAAAAAGAAGCTCTTTCATTTTCCAGAGAACTTGAAAAACTTAATAAAGGTTTAGGTGGTATCAAAGATATGGTTTCTTTACCTGACGCAATCTTTATAATAGACGTCGGTTATCACAAAATAGCTGTCAAAGAAGCTAACAAACTTGGTATCCCAGTAATTGGAGTTGTTGATACCAACCATAGTCCAGATGGTGTTGATTATGTTGTTCCCGGAAATGATGATTCAAGCAGAGCTGTAAAACTATATGCAAGGGAAGTCGCTGATGCAATTTTAGAAGGTAAAAATACGTCAATTCAGGAAATAGTCGAAAGTGGTCAACAGAATGAGGAATTTATTGAGGTAAGCACCGATGGCTGAAATTACTGCAATAATGGTGAAAACTTTGAGAGAAAAAACTGATGCTCCAATGATGGAGTGTAAAAAAGCACTATCAGAAGCAAACGGTGATATATCAAAAGCAGAAGAAATCCTTAGAGTAAAACTTGGTAGTAAAGCAGGAAAAACTTCATCAAGAATTACAGCTGAAGGAGTTGTCGCTATTAAGATCCAAGATGGTAAATCTGCAATGGTTGAAGTTAATTGTGAAACTGATTTTGTTGCAAAAAACAGCGAATTTGTAAATTTTTCAAATCAGTTAAACCGGATTATAATTGAAACTGAGTCTGATTCTATTGATAAGCTTTTGGCTGAAAAATTAAATGGAACAACAGTTGATTTAGTTCGAAAATCTTTGATTGGAAAAATTGGCGAAAATATAAGTATTAGAAGAGCAAGTTTTAAAAAATCAAATGGATCATTTTACTCATATTCTCATGGCAATAGAATCGGTGTTTTGGTTGATTTATCTGTGTCCAACGAAATTTTGGGAAAAGATATAGCTATGCATATTGCAGCAATGAAACCGAAGGCAATTAAGGCAAGTGATGTTGACATAGAACTCATTGAGGTCGAAAAGAGAGTTGCTACCGAAAAAGCTGCCGAGTCTGGTAAGCCTCCCGAGATTGTAAAAAAAATGGTGGATGGTGCGGTTAATAAATTTTTAAAAGAAGTCTCTTTGTACGGTCAGGTTTTTGTAAAATCTGAGGACAACAAAACAACAATTGAACAACTTCTAAGCAAATATGATGCAACTGTCAATTTTTTTTCAATTTTCGTTGTAGGTGAGGGTTTAGAGAAGAAGACAGAAAATTTTGCTGATGAAGTTGCTGCAACAACTGCTGCTGCCAAAATTCACTGAACACTATTTTAAATAGTGGACTCCTCGAATCTAAAAACCTCTCAAAAAAGATACAAAAGAGTTTTACTCAAACTGTCTGGTGAAGCTTTAATGGGTAATGAAAAATATGGTATTCATAAACAGACTATTGACGGAATTGTGAATGAAGTGAGCAAAGTTGTTGATATTGGAACTGAGCTTGCGATTGTTATTGGTGGTGGAAATATATTTAGAGGTGTAGCGCTAGGTTCGACAGGTATGGATAGAGCAACAGCTGATTATATGGGCATGATTGGAACTGTCATGAATGCACTTGCTCTTCAGGACGCATTGAAGCTTTGTCAAATAGAATCAAGGGTTCAATCAGCTATTAGAATTGATCAAATTGTTGAGCCCTACATACGTTCAAAAACTATNCGCTATTTGGGAGANAAAAAAATAGTAATTTTTGCTGCTGGTACAGGCAACCCATTTTTTACTACTGACACGGCTGGTGCTTTGAGAGGGGCTGAAATAGGAGCTCAGGTTTTAATTAAAGCTACTAAAGTTGATGGAATTTATGACTCCGATCCAGAAAAAAACCCTGATGCTAAATTATTTTCCAATATTACTTTTGATGAAGCTATTACAAAAAAACTCAGAGTCATGGACGCGACAGCTTTTTCTTTATGTAGGGATCAAAATCTTCCAATTCAAGTTTTGAATATTTTTAAGCCTGGTGCTTTATTATCAGCTGTTTTAGGAAGAAACGAAGGAACTATTGTTACTAATTAATTTTTAATTGAATGCCAAAAATGAATACACCTGACTCAATATGTAAATCAGCAGAAAAAAAGATGGAAAAAAGTTTTGATAATTTAAAAATTGAATTTACAAAAATTAGAACTGGAAGAGCTCATCCAGGAATTTTGGATCATGTGATGGTTGATTACTATGGTTCGCCAACTCCTCTAAGCCAACTCGGAAATATAAATTTAATAGATTCAAGAACACTTAGTGTTACTCCTTGGGAAAAACCAATGGTTCCTGTTATTGAAAANGCAATAACTGAGGCTGGTTTGGGCTTAAACCCAAGTTCNNTNGGTGACTTAATTAGAGTACCTATGCCAGCTTTAACAGAGGAGAGAAGGAAAGAACTTACTAAGGTTGCAAAGAATCAATCAGAAGACTGCAAGGTTGCTATTCGAAATATCAGACGTGAAGCCAACGAAAATTTTAAAAAACTAGTAAAAGATAAAGAGATTTCTACNGATGATGAAAAAAGGCATCAAGAAATCATTCAAAGAATGACAGATAAACACGTAAAAATTATTGATGAATATTTAGAAAAAAAGCAATTAGATATCTTAACTGTCTGATATCAATGCAACACATAAAAAACAACCTCCCAATCAGTTCAACAATCGTAATTCCTGAACTTGGAGAATTTCCGCGCCATATAGCAATAATAATGGATGGCAATGGTAGGTGGGCTCAGAAAAAAAAATTACCTCGTAGTTTTGGACACGAAAGAGGTGTAGCGTCTCTTAAGAGGTTTGTAAAAAATTGTATGGATTTGAAAATTCGACATCTAACCGCTTTTGCTTTTAGTTCAGAAAATTGGAGAAGACCTGAGAGTGAAATTAGTTTTTTAATGTTCCTTTTTAAAAAATCTATTAAAAAAGAAATAGAAAATTTGAAACAAAATGGAATTAGGCTAAGAATTTTGGGTGATGTAGAAGCACTTTCATACCAACTTCAAGATTTGATTGCAGAGGCGGAGTTTGCAACAAAAAAAAATGAGGTTTTAAATCTTAACGTTGCAATTAATTATGGTGGGAAATGGGATATTCTTCAGGCTATTAGAAGAATGCTAGATGATCGTCCTGATCTGAATAGTAAAGGTAATGATATCAGGGAAGAGGACTTTTCACCTTATTTACAAATTAGTGACCTACCTGAACCTGACCTTTTTATAAGAACAGGTGGAGAAAAAAGACTAAGTAATTTCCTTTTATGGCAGTTGGCATACACTGAATTCCACTTTTCTGATGTATTATGGCCTGAGTTTAGTAAACATGATTTATTAACAGCTCTTGATTCCTACAAAAGAAGAGAAAGAAGATTCGGGAGAATGCCATCTAATACCAACAATTCTCCTAAAAAAAACTTAATTGTAAATTCTCACNTAAGTGAAGAGGCTCATGATTCACCTAGNATTAGTCTTTTAGACGAATATGAAAGTGATGAATAAAAAAGTACATTCTTGTTAGCAAAGAGATTAATAACAGCCATTTTGCTTTTGTCATTAACTTTTTTGTTAGTGACAATTAATAATTTGTTAGTTTTAAAATCTTTTATTTTTTTAATACATTTAATAGTTTTATGGGAATGGTTAGGTTTATTAAAGAAAAGTTTTTTTTATAAATCCTTACCACTTTCAATTTTTTTTCTATGCTCACTTATTGCCAGTGAAGAGAATAATTTTGAGCTTTTNGAAACAGTTGTTATCAATGCTTCGGTGCTTTTTTGGATAATTCTTGTACCTATTATTCTTTTTAGAAGAAAAAGTTTTTATGGAGTTTTGGCTTTATATTTTGCAGTTGTGATGACTTTGGCTAGCTTCTATGCATCATTGTGGGCATTAGATAAAGGACTTTTGTTTATTTTATCAATTCTGTTGGTTGTTTGGATCGCAGATACTTTCGCATTTATATCTGGGCGTTTTTTTGGGAGACAAAAATTGGCTCCACATATTAGTCCAAAAAAAACTGTAGAGGGGGTTTACGGAGCTTTGATTGCTAATTTATTTTTGTCATTCTTTTTTATCGAATTTGAGTTTGGATGGTTTAATGAGGTTAGGCAAACTGCAAATATTTTAAGCGTATTTATTTTGGTTATGCTAGCAACATTTATTTCAATAATAGGGGATTTATTTCAGTCATTATTAAAAAGAGAAGCAAAAGTTAAAGATTCTGGAAAATTACTTCCTGGCCATGGTGGTTTTTATGACCGTTTTGACGCTGTCATTGCTGTGTGCCCTTTTTTGGTGTTCAGCGTTAAACTTATACAATGACTATTAAAATTACGATCTTGGGTGCTACTGGTTCTATCGGAAAAAGTACACTCGACATAGTTAGGCAACAGCCNGATCATTTCAAAATCGTTGGTTTGACAACTAATACAAATATTGTTCAGTTTGAAAAGTTACTGAAAGAGTTCAAACCTAAAAAAGCTGTTGTTGCTAATCCTGATTACCNAAAAGAATTACATAAAATTGATGGTGTAACCATAATTTCAGGAGAAAATGGTCTCATAGAAATTGCACAGGACCCTGATAGCGATGTTGTGGTTGCTGGTATAGTTGGGTTTGCTGGGCTCTCGTCAGTAATGGCTGCTACTAAAGCAGGAAAAAGGGTTTTACTAGCTAATAAAGAATCTCTAGTATGTGCTGGAAACTTATTAGTTGAAAATTGTTTGAAATCAAANTCAAACGTAATTCCTATTGATAGTGAACATAACGCTATTTTTCAATGTTTAGGTATTGAATACAGATGTTTCAAAAAACCTCAAAATTTGTCAAAAATTATTTTAACTGCCTCTGGTGGCCCTTTTAGGGAATGGCCAGCAAACGAAATCAAAAATGCATCTGTAAAGCATGCTATTACGCATCCAAATTGGGCTATGGGCAAGAAGATCTCTGTTGATTCTGCAACAATGATNAATAAAGCCCTCGAGATAATTGAGGCTCATTGGTTATTTAATCTTGACAGTAGTGAAATAGACGTAGTGGTTCATCCTGAAAGTATTATTCATTCNATGATCGAGTTTTCCGATAAAGCTGTGCTAGCCCAGCTTGGTCAACCTGACATGAAAGTTCCAATTGCGTTTGGGTTAAGTTGGCCCAGAAGGCTTGAGATGCAAATTGATGGATTGGATTGGAAACAAAAAAAATTACTTAATTTTGAGCCCCCTGATTATGAAAAATTCCCTTCCATATTACTTGCAAGAGAGGTTTTAGCTCAAGGTGGAAGTCTTGGTGCAGTCATGAATGCGGCGAATGAAGTCGCCGTACAAAGCTTTTTGGATGAAAAAATTCCCTTCGGTTCCATTGTTGAAATTGTAGCTGATAGTCTTGATAAATATTTTCAAAGCTCTACTCGTAAGATCTCTTCACTTGAGGAGTTGGTAATTTTAGATGACTCTGTGAGAAAGTTTTGTCATCAANTAATCGGAAAAAATTATACATGACAGCAATCATCTCATTTCTTATTGCTATTACGATTCTTGTTTTTGTNCACGAATTTGGACATTACATAGTTGCAAGAATTTATGGAGTAAAAGTACTAAGATTTTCAATAGGCTTTGGCTATCCGATTTTCAAAAAAATAGATTCCCATGGAACAGAGTGGGTTTTGTCNGCAATTCCATTAGGCGGATATGTCACGATGTGGGACCATTTAAATACAAAACAGAAAGGTCTAGACAATCTTAAGAAATCTTATTCTAACAAGTCACTTATTGTTAGAAGTGCGATAGTTTTTGGAGGACCATTGGCTAATTTTATTTTTGCCATAGTTGCTTTNACATGTATTTTTTCTCTTGAAAGTTATAAAACACTTCCCGTAATTGATATTCCAACACCAGGTAGTATTGCTCAAATAAATGGATTAGAAAAAAATGACAAAATNTTAGCAGTAAATGGTCAAAAAATTAATTCATTTGAGGAGCTAAATAGTTATATTAAAGATACTGTTTATTATTCTGATTCTAAATCAGTTATAAATATTAATTTTTTAAGAAAAAACAAAAATATTAAAAATGTTAGTTTGGATATTTCTGGNTTAAAACACAGCAAATTTGAGAATATAACAAAATCNATTGGTTTGCTTCCAAGATCTAGGGGAGTAAAAATTGTTGATGTTTTAGATCATTCTCTTGCTAAAGAAGTTGGTTTGAAAAAGGGCGATGTNATTCTGTCAATGGACGAGTTGGAAGTAAACTTTCCTAAACAGATCACTGATATAATTAAATCAAACAATAAAAGACAAATGCAGTTAGAGTATTTGTTACTGACAGATGCTNCTAATTTAAATAAANACGATACTACATCGAAAGCAATAAAAAAATTGATCCTAAATTTTGATGATTCAAAACAAGTNCTTGGTGTTTATTTAGTTGCGAATACNCAAAAATTTAAAACATCAATGTCATTTATTGAGGCTTTAAAAAATGGGTTCAGTCAAACAGTTAAAGTAATTAACGTTTGTCTTACAAGTATTTATAAACTATTTACATCAGGGTCACCCTTCGAGAACCTTGGTGGGCCTATATCAATAGCAAATGCAGCAGAAAATTCTGCTAACTCTGGCACCCTTGCATTTCTTGGTTTTTTGGCTTTCTTTAGTGTAAGTATTGGTGTTATTAATCTTCTTCCAATTCCGGTTCTAGACGGAGGTCATTTGCTTTATCATATTATTGAGTTTATCAAAGGTGAACCATTATCTGCGTCTTTTAAACTTACTGGAACATGGNTTGGGATAATTTTTATTGTAGGATTAACTTTTATTNCCATTTCTAATGATGTTTTAAGTTTTTTGAAATAATAATTACTAAAAAAATATTCTAAAATATGATTTATTTTTCTACCACTGCCATAGAGAAAAGTTTTTTTTTGCCAAATAAAGTTCTTTTATATTTTATTTTTGCTTTCTTTTTTAGTTTTTCTCNNATTACATATGCTAATCAGCTAGATTTAATCAGCGACTCTTCACAAGGAGACTCTTCTTTAGATTCACAAGCTAGTGATAATAAAAAATTTACTGTCGATGACATCAGAATAGACGGTTTACAACGTATTGAACCCGGAACTGTTTTTTCCAATATTACTATTAANGTCAAAGATAAAATCTCAAGAAAACAAATTGCAAAAGCTATCAGAGATTTGTTTTCTACCGGTTTTTTTGAGAACGTTGAAGTAAAACTAGAAGANAATATTTTAGTTATTTCTGTTGTNGAAAGGCCATCTATTGGTGCTATTGAAATCATTGGATCAAAAGAATTTGATAAAGAAACATTATTAGAGGCATTGAAAACTATTGGCTTAGGTGAAGCCAGAATCTTTGATAAATCTCTTTTGGATCGAGCTGAGCAGGAGCTTAAAAATCAGTATTTATCCAGAGCCAAATATGACGTTAAGATTCAAAGCACAACTAGCCCACTAACTCGAAATAGAGTTGCGATTTCTATTGCTATTGATGAAGGAGAGGACGCAAGAATTAAAGAAATNAAGATACTAGGATCACAAGTTTTTGATGAGAAAGATTTGCTTGACCTTTTTTCATTAACCACGCCNAATTGGATTACTTGGTACACCAAATCAGATCAATATTCTAGAGAAAAACTCAATGGAGACTTAGAGGAATTAAAATCATTTTATCTTGATCAAGGGTATCTTGATTTTTCTATCGACTCTACAATGGTTTCCCTATCCCCTGATAGAACTGAAGTTTTTATTACCGTACTTATANACGAGGGTAAAATGTACACGGTTGGTGAAGTTAGCATTTCTGGTAGAACTCTTGGCCAAGAAAAGTATTTAATTGATAATATTCTTATTAAACCTACTGATGTCTTTTCAAACAAAAAACTACAATTATCAGTAGAAAAAATCACTCAGCGAATGGGAGATTTGGGTTACGCATTTGCCCGAGTAACACCAATTCCAATAAAAAACCCTAAAACTTTTGTAGTTGATTTTGATATTAAAGTTGACCCCGGAAGTAGGGTATACGTCAGAAGAATTAANATAAGTGGTAATGCAAAAACNCGTGATGANGTTATTCGTAGAGAATTAAGACAACTAGAGAGTTCCTGGTACGATGCTGATAAAATACGATTATCTAGAAATAGAATTGATAGACTAGGCTACTTTCAGGCAGTAGAAATGCAAACTAAGCCATTAGAGGAAATACCTGATCAAGTAGATATTGACGTAGAGGTTCAAGAAAGACCACTCGGTAGTATTACTGCAGGCATTGGCTTGTCTAGTTCTGAAGACATTGTATTTAACGCAGGAGTGTCTCAACAAAATTTTCTCGGTACAGGTACTGATTTGTCGTTTCAGGTAAATACTAGTGATATCAGTCAAACGTATGCTTTTAGTTACACAGATCCATATTGGACTGATGATGGGGTTAGTAGGAGCTTTGATATTTATACTAGAAAATTTGATGCAAGTAGAATCACTTCTCTTGGTGACTACACGAGTGACTCCAAAGGTCTGGGTGTAAGATTTGGAATACCTTATACTGAGTTTGATAAAATATTCTTTGGTTTTAAATATGAAGCAACCGAACTTGGTNTAGGATCAAACCCACCTGGTAGATTNGCCACATACTGTATTCCATATTTGCCTGACTGTTCAACAGATTCAGTTATCGCATCTGTAGGATGGTCTAGAGATTCAAGAGATAATGGTTTGGCTCCAACAAAAGGATCACTTCAAAGAGCCAATATTGATTATGCAACTCCTCTTGGTGGTGTTGAATANGCAAGATTCACATATAAATTACAGTGGTATAAACCCATAACAAAAAAAATAACTTATGCTACTAGTTTAAACACCGGTTATGGGGTTGGTATAGGAGGGACTGAATTTCCAATTTTTAGAAATTTTTATGCTGGAGGTATTGGGTCTCTAAGAGGTTTTGCGAATCGTTCAATAGGAGAACAAGATGAAACTGATGGTTCATCTATAGGAGGAACCAAAAAAATCGTGATTAATAATGAAATACTTTTACCCTTACCTGGAATGGCACGAGATAGAACCATTAGAGTTTTTGGATATTTAGATATCGGTTCCATATGGGGGGAAGATCAAAAGTTAAGTTTTGATGAAGTTCGAGCCTCTATAGGATTGGGGTTTAGTTGGTTCTCACCAGTTGGCCCACTTAAAGTCAGTTTTGGGTCTCCCATTAGGAAAAAAGATACAGATGATCTTCAAAAAATTCAATTTCAGCTTGGCACTGCTTTTTAGCTAAATAAACTTCACATAGGAATCAAATAATGTACTACCAAACAATAAAACCTATAGCATTAACCTTAATTTTGTTTTTTTCAAATTTATGTATCGCCGCAGATACTATCAAGATTGGCTATGTAAAAGTAGAAGAGGTTATTCAAAATGCTTCAATTTCAAAAACTGCTGAAAAAAAACTTAGAAAAGAATTTGCTAAAAAAGACGCAGAGCTAAAGAAGCTTACAACAGAATTGAAAAAGAAAGTTGAAATATTCGATCGAGATCAAGCCATACTCTCAAATGAAGAAAAAAAGAAGGTTCAAAGGGATTTGGCTGATATGGAGCGTGACCTTCGTAGAAAAAACAGAGAAACTAAAGAAGATTTAAACCAAAGAAGGAGTGAAGAACTAGCAGCTGTAATAGAAAAGGCTAGAGCTGTTATAAAAAAAATTGCGGAAAAAGAAAAGTTCGATTTAATAGTTGAGAATGCAGTTTATGCTGCTCCTACTATAAATATTACTGAAAAAGTAATCAAAGCTTTGAATGCCAAAAAGTGAGGTTAAAGTCTCAGAATTAGTCTCTGTTATTGGGGGCGAATTACATGGTGACCCTGATTTAGTCATTGATAAATTCACTTCATTTGAAAAAGCTTGTCCTGGTGATGCTGTTTTTGTTTCGAAAAGAATCAATTTAAAAAAAATATTTGACTCACCAGCCACTCTCCTAGTTATTAATCAGGACCAACAAGAAAAACAAAGAATTATTAATTCTAGAGCCTCTCAGGGTTTAACGACTGTTGTTTATTTAGATTCATATTTGTTTTTTATTAGAGCAACTGCACATATCAATATGACTAATGAAAGCCACAATAATGATGAAATTTTTATTCATCCAACGGCAGTTGTTGACAAATCAGTAGTTCTTAAAAAAGGAGTTAAGATCGGTGCTGGTTGTGTTATTGAAGCTGGTGCAAGCATTGGTGAGTTTTCTAACATCAATGCATTAACATTTATTGGGAAGAAATGCTTAATTGGTTCTTACTGTTATTTTCATCCTAGATCAACAATTTTGTCTGATGTGATAATTGGTGATAACGTAATTTTACACAGTGGGTGCGTTATAGGTTCTGACGGTTTTGGATTTGTTTCAAATGAAGATAAATGCTGGGAAAAAGTACCTCAAAATGGTTTTGTTACTATTTGTGATAATGTCGAAATTGGAGCTAATACAACAATCGACAAGGGAACATTTAATTCAACTACAATCAAATCTGGAGCTAAGTTAGATAATCAAGTGCATATTGCGCATAATGTGGTTATTGGTAAAGATACAGTAATTGCTGGTTGCGTTGGAATTGCCGGAAGCACTGAAATCGGCGAGCACTGCCAAATTGGTGGTGCAGCTGGTATCCTTGGACACTTGAAAATCTGTGACAAAACTATCATTGGTCCAAAGAGTCTTGTTCTTTCGGATATTGACGTGCCTGGAAAATACGTCGGAGTTTATCCTTTGCAAACAGACAGAGAATGGAAGCGTTCTATTTCAATAGTCAAGAAACTTGACTCATTAAGAAAAAAATTATTTACAGCGAAAAATTAGATGAACATCAAAGAAATTTTAGATACATTACCTCATAGATACCCATTTATTTTGGTTGATAGAGTGTTGAGTTTAAACCCAAATAAAAATATAAAAGCATTAAAAAATGTAACGATTAATGAACAATTTTTTACTGGTCATTTTCCACATCATCCAGTTATGCCTGGTGTTTTAATAATTGAAGCACTTGCTCAAACTGCTGGAATTCTCTCTTTCAAATCCATGGATGTATTACCTGATAAAAACTCTTTGTATTATTTTGTTGGTATTGACAACTGTAGGTTTAAAAACCCTGTTCTTCCAGGAGATACAATATCATTGGAAGTTGAAATTGATAGAGTTCGTGGAGGTGTATGGAAATATCGCTCTGTGGCGAGAGTAGAAGAAAATATTTGTGCTGAGGCAACAATACTTTGCGCTTTAAGAAAAGCTTAAGTAAATGTCTCTAGTACATCCAACAGCTATTGTTGACCCTAAAGCTAAAATTTCCTCTGATGTTTCAATTGGTCCTTTTTCAGTAATTCAATCTGGTGCCGTTATTGGCTCTGGATGTAAAATTCATAATCATGTAACTATCACTGGTAATACTGAAATTGGTGAAAAAAATATTATTCATCCCTACACTGCGATTGGGGTTCCTCCTCAGGATATAAGTTACGCTGACGAACCAACAAAATTAACCATCGGTGATAGAAATATTTTTAGAGAAAATTGTACAGTTAGTATTGGCACCANAAGAGGAAATGGAGTAACAGTTATAGGCAATGATAATTTGATCATGGCTTATAGTCACATAGCTCACGATTGTATTATTGGTAGCCACATATTAATGGCTAATGGTGCTCANTTAGCTGGACATGTTCTTATAGAGGACCATGCTACATTAGGAGGGTTTAGTTTAATTCATCAATTTGTTCGAATTGGTAGAAACTCATTCACAAGTATGGGNTCAGCTGTAAATCTTGATCTTCCGCCTTATTGTCTTGCCTCTGGAAATTATGCAAGAGCAATTGGATTAAATAGAGTTGGATTAAGAAGNTTTGGAATGGAGTCTAAAGTTCTTGATGCACTTTCAAGGGCATTTCGTATGCTGGTACAAAGAAGATTAGAACCTGATCAAAATGAATTATTAGAATTGAGCAATAAACACATAGAGGTAAAGAATTTTGTTTCATTTATAAAGTCCTCAAAACGGGGAACAATTCGAACCCACTTAAAAGCTAGAACCTAATTAACAATATCTAGTATTAATTTTGATACTGTTTCTGAAGCTGATTTTTTTCCAAGTATATTCCTGATTTCAGCAAAGTCACTTAATTGTTTATTTTGTTTCTGATCGGAATTAAGTAAATCTAAAATAGCATTTGATAGCGATACAGGGTTAGCATTATTCTGAATTAGCTCGGCAATTGACCTACGGTTAAGTAAAATATTCACCAATGAAATGTATTTTACTGTAATAATTTTTTTTAAAACAAAATATGAAATATTTGATGTTTTATAAAATACGACCATAGGGGTTCCGATCAAAGCGGTTTCTAGTGTTGCTGTACCTGACGCTACCGCTACTACATTTGATTTAGCGATAATTTCATAAGTATTTTCATAAATTACTTCTATTTTTACACCTTTTTGCTCTAAATCATATTTCCATGGTGTAAGAATATTACTTAGCAAAGATTTAGATGCTCCTGCTAGTAAAAAAATAATTTTTTTGTCAAATTTATACAGTCTCAGAATTGTCTCTTTTAATACTGGTAAATGTCTAGCAAGTTCAGAAAGTCTACTACCTGGGAGAACACCAATAATCTTATCATTTGAAGAAAATTTCAATTTATCTCTGTAACCACTATGAGTAGTGAACGAGGATAAAATTTCAACTAACGGATGTCCTACATAAGTGACATTAATATTTGAAGATTTATACAAATCAACTTCAAACGGAAGTATGCATGCGATTTTATCTGNTGCGTTTTCAATTCTTTTNATTCTTTTCTTACCCCAAGCCCAAATCTGGGGNCTTACATAAAATATAACTGGAATACCAAGTGATTTGGCGATTTGTCCAAGACGTAAATTAAACTCAACGTAATCAACTAAAATTAAGATATCTGGACGATTTCTAATCAATTCATAGTGTAATTTCTTTAATGCTTTTTTTAAAGAAAACCATTTATTGAATACTTCAATAAATCCTATTACTGCAAGGTCAGTTGAATTGACAATTAACTTAAAACTATGTGATTGTAGGTTTTTTCCACCCATTCCAAAAAAATACAGTTCATCATCTTTATAATTTTTTA
>NHFB01000012.1 GCA_002170285.1 Betaproteobacteria bacterium TMED100 | reverse complement strand
CTTTCCTGAAAATTCAGATGAAATAAGTTTACTTACTCTTTCACACAATTCATGAATATTGATTAAATCATGATTCAGACTGTTTTTTGCAGGGAGTAGAATGGCATCGACCAGAGATTGTAAACGGTCTGCTTCTTTAATAATTATTTGTGTATATTCTTTTAAATAATGGTTAGGTAGTTCAGAGTTTAATAATTGTGCCGCTCCGCGAATACCACCAAGTGGATTTTTAACTTCATGGCCTAAGTTTCTCAAAAGCGATCGATTTGCCTCTGCCAAGTCGACTTGTCTTTCCTCTTTATTGATTTGAAATAATTGGTCTTTCTTTCTAACCTCTAGACAACAAAATACTTTTTCGTTTTTAACAGTCGTGCATATAGTATCAAGTTCAACAATTCCCTCAGAGGGAATGATCCATTTCGCATGAAGTCTTTTATTTGAAAATTTTTCTAGATGAGCATCATGCAACATTTTAGAGAAAATCTCCTTATCTACTAATAGATTATTCAAATCTATACCATGTAAATTTGTTTTCGAAAGACCAAATAGTGATTCAGTAGCTGTGTTGATTGTCACAATCTTATGCGCANAATCAATATTAATAACTGCTGTNGTAAGACAATCTAAGTCTTCATTGNCAGTATTCATTAANNTCTATGATCNCTGAAAACAAATTTTAACTNCGNCAACGTATNAATTATTAAAAATTAAACTGAGTAATACATCTCAAACTCCAAGGGATGNGTCGCCATTCTTAATCTAGTTACATCTTCCATTTTTAAATCAATATAAGCGTCGATCATTGAATCAGAGAAAACCCCACCTTTNGTCAAAAACTCCCTGTCTGAATCAAGGCAATCCAACGCCTGCTCGAATGANGAACAAATTGTTGGGATTTTTGCATCTTCTTCAGGTGGAAGGTCATACAAATTTTTGTCTGAAGCCTCTCCGGGGTGGATTTTGTTAGTAACACCATCTAATCCAGCCATCAAAAAAGCGGAAAATGCAAAATATGGATTAGCAGTTGGATCAGCAAAACGAACCTCAATTCGACGTGCCTTGGAGCTGGCAACATAAGGAATTCTTATTGAAGCNGACCTATTTCGAGCAGAATATGCAAGTTTTACNGGCGCTTCAAATCCAGGCACCAACCTTTTNTAAGAATTNGTNGATGGGTTTGTTATTGCATTTAAAGCCCGTGCATGTTTNATAATTCCACCAATATAATGAAGAGCAAATTCAGATAATCCTGCATATCCCTCCCCAGCAAACAAATTTGTCCCATCTTTCCAAACAGATTGGTGAACATGCATTCCTGAGCCATTATCGTCTACAACTGGTTTTGGCATAAATGTGGCNGTTTTACCATAACTTGTAGCAACATTATGAACAACGTACTTTAACTTCTGAATCCAATCCGCTCTCTGAGTTAATGGAGCGAATTTAGTTCCAATTTCACATTGACCGGAACCTCCAACCTCATGGTGATGAACCTCGACCGGAACACCCATCTGCTCAAGAATCAAACAAATTTCTGACCTAATATCCTGTAAAGAATCAACAGGCGGTACTGGAAAGTATCCACCCTTGACCGCTGGGCGATGAGCTAAATTACCACCTTCAATGTCAATACCAGATGACCAAGATGCTTCTTCGGAATTAATTTTATAAAAACTTTCACCCATACTTACATTCCAAGTAACACTATCAAAAATGAAAAATTCAGGTTCTGGACCAAAATAAGCAACATCACCTAAACCACTATTTTGAAGATACTTTTCGGCCCTTAAAGCAAGTGAACGAGGGTCACGATCGTAACCTTGACCATCAGAGGGTTCGATAACATCGCACGTCAGAAGTAATGTTGATTCTTCTCTAAACGGATCAATAACTGCTGTAGAGGGGTCAGGCATTAATAGCATATCGGATGCTTGTATACCTTTCCAACCGGCAATGGATGATCCATCAAACGCATGACCATCCTCAAACTTGTCTTCGTCAATAAGTTTTGCAGGAACAGAAACATGTTGTTCCTTACCCCTTGTGTCAGTAAATCTAAAATCTACAAATTTACATTCATTTTCTTCAATCATTTTCAATACATCATTAGGGGTACTCATAAGACTTTCCTCCATTTAAGTCATAAACGCTTTTTCTTTGCGAAAATCATGCCTAAACATGCCTAAAAAAAAATACATATGAATCAATTGTTTAAAAAATAACTTATAAGAAAAATTAAGAAAAAACGCACAATATTAAATCATATTGTATTATTTTAGTGCGTTTTTATAATAAATGCACTTTTTTAGAGCAATAAAAATTTTTAGAAATCTTACTTTGGCATGAATAACAATTGTAGTTCATTGAGGAAATTCAAGCCATGTAATGTGGGTTTTACTATATCTCCATCAACTTCAAGAAAGCCTTTTTTAACGCCAGTATTTATTCCCCCGGAAAGGTCGTTTTTTGAGCAACCTGTTAATTGAGTAAAATCATGTAAATCCACCCCCTTTACCAACCTCAGCCCATTTAGCATAAACTCAAATGATAATTCTTTCTGGCCAACGTCAAGTACATTCCGGTGTTTATACCCATCAGTAGAATTTGAATAAGTTGAACAGTTTGTAAGTAAATTAATATATTCGTCAGGGTTTTTTTTGCAGATNTGTCGTTCGATAGAGTTGGTTTTTGTTAATTTGCTATGTGCACCCGCACCAATACCAACATAGTCACCAAACTTCCAATAATTCAAATTATGTTTGCATTCTTTCTCAGGAAATGAAAAAGCAGATATTTCATAACGCCCATAACCATTTAATTTTAGGGTTTCCAGACTTGAGGTGTACATTTCCCAGATTTGATCATCATTCGGCAATGATGGTGTATTTTTAAAAAACAACGTGTTTGGTTCAATGGCTAATTGATACAGCGAAAGATGATTTGGTTTAAATGAGATTGCAGTAATTAAATCATCATTTGCTATTTTAAAGTTTTGATTTGGGGTTCCATACATTAAGTCAACGTTAGTATTTTTAAAAATCTTACAAGCTACTCTTAGAAAGAAAAGAGCCTCTGATCCGGTATAGAGTCTACCTAAGTCTTTTAAAACATGGTCATCAAATGATTGAATACCTACTGACAATCTCGTTACACCAGAATCTCTGATGGCTGAAAGGTTTTCTAACAAGTACGATTGTTCATAATTCAAACTATCAGGATTTGACTCTAACGAAATTTCTGCATCTGGCCTAACGTCAATATAATTTTTCACATTAGTAATAATTTTTTCAATTGATCGGGGCGTAAACAAATTTGGAGTTCCGCCTCCAAAAAAAATGGTCTCTATCCTTCTTTTCTTCATCGAGGGAAGAATATCAAAGAAATCTTTTAAAAGAGCCTCACAATATTTTTCCTCGGGGAATACATCTTTAAATTCATGAGAATTAAAATCACAGTAAGGACATTTTTTTTTACACCAAGGCATATGAATATACAGAGACAAAGGAATTGTCTCTATCTCATAATTGTGTGACAGAATCATTTAAAATTTTTTTCAATCAAGAAAGGAAAAATATTTTTTAAAGAACGTCCCCTATGACTGTATTTTAATTTTTCATTTACAGTCATTTGAGCAGCTGTTTTTTTTGCAATTGGACAGTAAAAAATAGGATCATAGCCGTGACCATTATCCCCACTTAAATGAGTTGATATTTGACCATGCCATGTTCCAATACCAATTGCTGGAAAAGGATCAAGATAGTTAGAAACACCTACTACAACAGAAACAAAATACGCTTGCCGTTGCTTTGCATTAACAAATGAACTCATACAGTCCAATAATTTTAAATTATTTGCCTCATCCCTTGTTAATCCAGCAATGCCTTGCGAAAATCTCGCGGATTTGACCCCAGGACTTCCATTTAAAGCCTCAACCACCAACCCCGAATCATCAGCCAAAACTGGCAAATTAGTTGTCTTTGAAACATATCGAGCCTTTAACAAGGCATTTTCAACAAATGTATCAAAAATTTCATCACAAGGATCAATTTTTTTTTCATTCATTGAAATTAAGTTAAATTTTTCTCCAAAGAAATTAGTTATTTCAGAAAACTTTCCACGATTAGTAGTAGCAACTAGATAGGTAGGTTTCATGTTGAAGTTTCAGATGTAATTTTTTTTATTTGTGGATTATCAATCATTTTATTCTGCAAAGAAAAAATTTTATTTAGTGCGTTTCTAGCGTTTTTAACCGCACTCAAAAGTAATTCTTCAGAAAAGGATTTTTTTTCAGCTGTTCCTTGAATTTCAACAATACCACCGCATGAAGTCATCACAACATTTATATCTGCATCACAAGTTGAGTCTTCACTATAGTCAAGGTCTAAAAAAATTTGATCATTAATAATACCTAGTGAAACTGCCGCAATTTTATCAGTAAGAAATATTTGGTTATTTGAACTTGATTTCATTTTTTGATATGCATCGTTAAGAGCTAAAAATCCTCCAGTAATTGCTGCAGTTCTAGTCCCACCATCAGCTTGAATTACATCACAATCTACAGTTATGGTCCTTTCACCCAGCACATTCAAATCCACAATTGATCTTAGGCTTCTGCCAATTAATCGCTGAATTTCAAGAGTTCTTCCGGATGCCTTACCGAGAGACACTTCTCTTCTAGTTCTTTTGTCTGTGGCTCTAGGAAGCATAGAGTATTCTGCGGTAAGCCAGCCTTTGCCTGTTCCTTTTAACCAAGTTGGAAGAGTATTGTCCAAAGAAACATTACAAAGTACTTTTGTATCTCCAAAAGCAACCAGAACAGAACCTTCGGCATATTTTGTATAATTCCTAACAAACGATATCTCACGTAAACTATTAAGTGATCTATTGTTTTTTCTTTTGGGATTTTCTTTTTTTAACATATTTAAAATTTAAGTGGGAAATTTATGAGCGCTCTTAGTATGACAGGATTTGGCAANGAATCATTAGAAGTTAATGACGGGCGTATAACTATTGAGATCAAGTCCTTAAATAATAAATATTTTGATTGTCTAATTAAAATTCCCGATCATATGAAAGCTATCGAACCTTCAATAAAAGAAATGCTAACAAACAATATTAGAAGAGGCAAAGTAGAAATCAAAATCTTAACTTCAATCAGTACTGATGATACCTTTAAATTATTGGATGTTGGTGCAATAAAAAGTCTTGTAGAAGCGCAGAATGAAATTAAGAAGCATTTTCCATTAGCAAAAAATTTATCTGTATATGAAATTATGAATTCGCCTCTGGTAATTAACTTCGAAAAAAAAGATTACTTAAAGATTTATGACTCAACATTAACCTTAACAAAAAAATGCATAGATAATTTTATCAGTTCGTGTAGCAGAGAGGGTAACAGACTAGAATCTCAGATATTGACTTGTATTACAGAGATTGAAAAGCTAATTAAAAGTGCTGCAAAGTTTGCCCCTGAAGCAAAAAAGAGAATTCAATCAAGAATAAAAAATAGATTACTTGAAGCAACTACGGAAGGCTTTCAAGAATTATTTATTTCCTCAGAAATTAATGATCAATTTAAGAACAAAAAAAACACACAAATAAATCAATTTTATGAATTTGTTGAGGAAAGGTTAAGAGTTGAAGCAGCATTAGCAACTAGTAAGATTGATGTTGCTGAAGAATTAGAGAGGCTTTTATCACACGTGATAGAAATAAGAAGAATTTTTTCTGAGTGTAATAATGAGGCAATTGGTAAAAGACTTGATTTTATAGCACAAGAAATGCATAGAGAAGCAAATACCATTGGCTCAAAATCTACAACAGTTGATTTAAGTAAAATCTCTATAGAAATGCGCTTACTTATCGATCAAATAAAAGAGCAAGTCCAAAACATTCAATGAATACAACAACAAAAGGCAAATTAATTGTTATTTCAGCACCCTCTGGTACTGGAAAAACCAGTATTGTAAAAGCTTTAACACAAAGAGCAAACAATCTAATTGTTTCCGTATCAACAACGACCAGAAAAGCACGACCAGGAGAAGTTGAGGGTAGTGACTATTTTTTTGTTAACAAAAGTTCTTTTGAAACATTAAAAAAGCAAGGTGAATTTATTGAATGGGCAAAAGTTTACGGGAATCAATACGGAACTTCTGAAAGATGGATTAAAGACAAGATGAAGACTGGAAACAATATCCTGTTAGAGATTGATTGGCAAGGTGCACAACAAATCAAAGAAAAGTTTAAAAGTTCAGAAAACTTAATAACCATTTTTTTAAAACCTCCTTCCTTGGAAGAATTACATAAAAGATTAAAAGAAAGAGGAAAAGATTCTGATGAAACGATCAAAAACAGAGTTTCACTTGCTACCAGCGATATTGAACACTCTAAAGAATTTCAACATGTTATAATAAATGACAGTTTTGAAGAAACTCTAACTAAAATTCAAAATATAATTTTTAGTTAACAGAATTTACAAGTAATAGGAGACTTTAGAAAGTGGCTCGAATAACTATAGAGGACTGTTTGGACAAAATACCTAACAGGTTTGATCTTGCATTGTGTGCCACTTATCGTGCTCGTCAACTTGCACACGGCACAGCGCCTAAGATGTTAAGTAAAGATAAACCCACCGTAACAGCTTTAAGAGAAATTGCATTAGGCCACATCGGGACTGAAATGTTACGTAAGGTTCCCTTATGAGAAATTAAGTGACCGATTCATCGGTCATTTCCATCAAAGGCCTTTTAAAAAGGGCTAATTATCTTTCTAGATCAGACAAATCTGATTTAAAAAAAGCATTCAATTTTTGTTATACAGCCCATAATGGTCAATTTAGAAGGACTGGAGATCCTTATGTTTCTCATCCAATAGCCGTTGCAGAAATATGTGCCGACTGGCAACTTGACAGTGAAGCACTAATTGCAGCTTTATTACATGACACTGTTGAGGATACAAATACCAGCCTAAAACAAATCTCCAACCAATTTGGTGGAGTTGTTACTGAGTTAGTCGACGGGCTATCAAAAATTGATCAGCTGGTTTTTAATAACTACGAGGAAGCTGCGGCAGCTAACTTTAGAAAAATGTTACTCGCCACTGCTGCTGATGTTAGGGTTATTTTAATAAAACTTGCTGATCGTTTGCACAACATGCGTACTCTTGATGCTCTTTCAAAAAACCAAAAAAAACGAATTGCAAAAGAAACCCTAGAAGTTTTTGCTCCTATTGCTTATAGACTTGGATTCAATGAATTATTTAGACAACTTGAGGACCTGTGCTTTTCGAATTTATTCCCTTATCGGTATATGACTCTTAATAAAGCAATGCAAACTGCTAGAGGTAATAGAAAAGAAATTATTCATGAGCTTGAAAAAAAAATCCAAAAAAAATTACCTAATTTCGGTATTAAAGGGAGAGTTTTTGGCCGAGAAAAAAGCCTTTATTCTATTTATTTAAAAATGAAAGATAAAAAATTAAGCTTTGCAGAGGTCTTAGATATCTATGGATTCAGAATAGTTGTAAGAACTTTTACTGAATGTTATGTGGCATTAGGAGCAATTCATGCTATTTTTAAACCTTTACCAGGTAGATTCAAAGATTATATTGCTTTACCAAAATCTAATGGTTATCAATCAATACATACAGTTGTGATAGGCCCTTATGATGCCCCACTTGAGTTGCAAATCAGAACTGAAAAAATGCACCAATTAGCCGAGGCTGGTATTGCATCCCATTGGCTTTACAAAGAACACTCCAAAGAGATTACTCCTCTTCAGCAAAAAGCTCACGAATGGATGCAGTCTTTACTCACATTCCAAAAACAATCCTCGGAAGCATCAGAATTTCTTGATAACTTAAAAATAGATTTATTCCCAGACATGGTGTACGTTTTTACTCCTCAGGGAGAAATACGGGAATTGCCAAGGGGNTCAACACCAGTTGATTTTGCCTATTGTGTTCACTCCGATGTGGGAAATCGATGCAGTGGTGCAAGCATTAATGGTGAACAAAAAGCTTTAGATACAGAGCTAAAAAATGGAGACGTTATAATAATTTCACAATCAAAACGTGCCTCTCCTCATCCCGGATGGTTAGGTTTTGTCAAAACTCCTAAGGCCCGTGCCGCAATTAGACACACTCTAAAAAATGTTACAAAAGAAAAAGCATTAGCATTTGGCCGGAGACTACTAGACCAAGCTCTTAGGTCAATTGGGCGCTCAGGTATTAATGACTCTCAACTTAATTGGAAACAGCTATTTAAAGAAACAAAATCGAATGACAAGGATAGTTTAATTGAAGAAATCGGACTAGGTAGAACACTTGCTCATGTTGCCGCCAGAAGGTTAGTGGCTCATTCAGCTGCTTTCGATAAAACAGAAAACCTGTCTCCAAATGCTCGCGAAACATTGAGAGTTTCTATTGAACATCTCACACAATCTGCTGATGCAATCACTGTTTATGGTTCTGAGGGAACCACCGTTGAATACGCAAATTGTTGTCACGCTATACCTGGTGACTCCGCTTTTGGACAAATGCTAGGAGGTGCAGGTTTATCGATTCACCGGAAAATATGCAAAACTGCAATAAGACAAAAACAAAAAGATCCTAGTAGGTGGACAGATGTCATATGGGGTGAACCTATTTTAAAACTATTTGTAACACATTTAAAACTAGAGGTTGAAGACACTCCGGGAACTCTTGCAATTATAGCTTCTGCAATTACTAGTGCCGAAGGTAATATTGTCGATATATCAGTAATACCAAATCAAGGTTCATTATTAACTGTACTCAAAACATCACTAGAAGTGAAAAACAGACAACATTTAGCTGATATTTTAAGACAACTTAGAAGAACTGAGAAAATGTACAAAGCAACAAGATTGTAAAGATACATCAATGCGATTTAAAAATAAAATTGTCATTTTTTAGGTCTATAAGCTTTGCATATTTTATCATCCAACATCAAAAGTGGTCCCCCAATGAGCTCAAGCCCATAAGGTACAGCCGAAAAAATTCCTTTAACTAAATTTTTTCCTTCTGAATCTCTAAGCCCCTCCAAAGTTTCACGTATTGCCTTGGGTTGGCCTGGTAGGTTAATTATTAAAGATGAGTTTCTAACAACTGCTGTCTGACGGGACAAAATTGCAGTTGGAACGAAATTTAGTGAAATTTGCCTCATTTGTTCACCGAATCCAGGTAATTCTTTATCACCTATGGATAAAGTTGCCTCAGGGGTTACATCTCTCTTTGCAGGTCCTGTTCCTCCAGTGGTAAGTATTAGGTCACAATTATATTCATCGACCAATTCAATTAGCGTTTTTGCTATTAATTCTTGTTCATCAGGAATTAACTTCTCAACTGAGCACCATGGACTTACTATGGTTTTTAATAACCAATCCTTTAAATTAGGCAAACCAAGATCTTGATATTCATTTCGGCTAGCTCTGTCACTAATTGAAACCAAACCTATCTTTATTTCTCTGATTTCACTCATTTTAATGTCTATAATATGTTTATGAATAATGATAATGATATCTTTTTTGTTTCAAAAGAAAAACTAATTCTAAAAGCCAATACAATGCTGAACATTGCTAACGACATGGGCGTAAAAGATGTTAGCGTTGAAGTGTCTGAAAATAATGGTTTTTCCGTTGGAGTAAGAAAATCAAACGTCGAAACAATTGAAAAAACCAGAGAAAAAACTGCTTCAATAACTGTGTTTAATGCGCACAGTAAGGGATTCGCACAAACTTCAAATTTTTCTGATGACGCGATCCAAGATACCGTGCTTAAAGCTATTGATATTGCTAAGTTCACAGCTAAAGACTTCTATTCCGGACTTCCAAATAAGGAAGATTTGGAGTTTTCTCCAAAATATTTGCCTTTATTTTTTCAATGGAATCTCAGCCCTGAAGAAGCTATTGAAATTGCATTGGAAGCCGAAAATGCCGCATTTAAGGTTAGTTCTCAAATCAAAAATAGTGATGGTGCATCTTTATCTTCTTCTCATGGTCACTTCTACATGATAAATACCAAAGGTTTTCATGGTGGCTATCCGCACAGCAGACATGGCCTTTCTGTTGCACCCATTGCCCAATTTAAAGATCAAATGGAAAGNGATTTCTGGTACACAACCGACAGAAATCCTATGAAACTCTCTAATCCTCAAGATGTAGGTAAATATGCAGCTAGAAAAGCATTATCTCGCCTGGGAGCTCGAAAGATATCTACTAGGACTGCTCCGATTCTTTTCGACGCACCTTTGAGTTCAGGACTNTTGGGGTCATTTGTTCAAGCCATCAGTGGAAATTCTTTATATAAAAAATTATCTTTTTTAAATCAGTCAATCGGCAAAACAATTTTTTCCCCGCACATCCATATTCAAGAAAACCCANTTCTTGAAGGAGCTATAGGTTCAGTTCCATTCGACGATGAAGGGGTAAAAGTAAAAAAGAGAAATGTAGTTGAAANTGGAAAAGTTCTTGAGTATTTTTTGTCCAGCTACAGTGCCAAGCGTTTAAAAATGAANACAACTGGTAATGCAGGTGGCTCCCACAACCTACATATGTTTTCTACATTAACATTGCCAAGTGATAATCTTGAGCAAATGTTATCAAANTTGGATACTGGTTTTTTCGTAACAGAATTGATGGGTCAGGGTGTTAACGGAGTTACTGGGGATTATTCAAAAGGAGCCTCAGGATATTGGGTTGAAAAAGGTAAAATTATTTACCCTGTAAATGAAGTCACAATTGCAGGAAATTTAAAAACTATGTACAAAAACATTGTTGCAATTGGAGCCGATGAGTGCATTAGAGGTAATAAAACTTGCGGATCAATTTTAATTGAAAGAATGACNGTTGCTGGTAGTTAATTTAGGCAGCCTTATCTTTTCTTCGTCTTTGATTTTCTTTTAGTTGTTTTTTTCTTATTCGTAAATTATTAGGAGTGACTTCCAACAATTCATCATCTCCAATGAAATCTATTGCTTTTTCAAGGGTAAGTTGAATTGGATTAACTAAATCTATATGTTCATCTTTACCTGATGCCCTAATGTTTGTTAATTTTTTTTCTTTGACTGGGTTCACAACCAAATCATTTTCTCTGGAATGAATTCCAATTACCATACCTTCATATAGTTCCTTCCCTGGCTCTATAAACATTCGGCCTCGCTCTTGAAGCTTCCAAAGTGCAAAAGCAACAGCTTTACCATCTTCTTGTGATACTAGAGCACCGTTTTTTCTTCCAGCAAAACTGCCTTTAGTCTCTCCATAATGATCAAAAACATGACTTAAAAGCCCTGTACCTCTTGTCATAGATAAAAAATCACTTTGAAACCCCAATAAACCCCTTGCAGGGACTAGATATTCTAGCCTTACCCTTCCATTACCGTCAGATATCATGTCAACCAATTCCGCTTTTCTTACCCCTAATGCTTCCATTACAGCACCCTGATGTTCCTCCTCAATATCAATACTCAATGATTCATAAGGTTCAAGTAGTTCTCCATTTTTATCTTTTTGATAAACAACTCTTGGTCTTGAGACAGCCAACTCGTATCCTTCCCTACGTAAATTTTCTAGTAGAATTGTAAGATGCAATTCCCCTCTACCATAAACCTCAAAAATATCACTATCTTGGCCAAAAGAAACTTTAAGGGCAACATTACTTTTGAGTTCTTTTTCTAACCTCTCACGAATTTGTCGGCTAGTTACAAATTTTCCATCCCTGCCTGCTAAAGGTGATGTATTAACCAAAAAATTCATACATAGTGTGGGTTTATCAACCTGTAACATTTCTAGAGGTGCAATATTTAATGGGTCACAGAGCGTTGATCCAATGTTTGCTTCCTCAATTCCGCTTAAAAGAACAATATCGCCAGCTTCAGCAGAAGAGACATCTTTCTTCTTGAGACCTTCAAATTTTTGGATCTGAGTTATTCTGGTTTTTTTGGGGTTTCCTTCTAAACCGTCAATGACAATTATTTCTTGCTTTTGTGAAATTTTTCCTCTTTTGATTCTACCGACTGCAATTTTGCCAACATAGCTTGAATAATCAAGAGATGTAACTTGCATCTGGAAAGTTGCATTAACATCACCACTACCTTCAGGTACTTGAGATATTATTTTTTCAAACAATGTACTCATATCGGTTGAGGGGTTCTCATGATCTAAAGTAGAGTAACCTTTCAGAGCTGAAGCATAAACTACAGTGAAATCAAGCTGTTCATCTGATGCACCTAATTTATCAAATAGATCAAACGTTTCATTAATTACCCAATCAGGTCTTGATCCAGGTCGATCAACTTTATTAACTACAACAATTGGCAACAATCCTAGTTCTAAAGCTTTCCTTGTGACAAATCTCGTCTGTGGCATAGGACCCTCAACAGCATCTACTAGTAGCAAAACCCCATCAACCATTGACAATACTCTTTCAACTTCCCCTCCAAAATCAGCGTGGCCAGGAGTATCAACAATATTAATATGGACTCCGTTGTAATTAACCGCACAATTCTTAGAAACAATTGTTATTCCTCTCTCTTTTTCGAGATCATTTGAATCCATAACTCTTTCAGATATACTTTCGTGATCTGAGAATGTTCCAGATTGTTTTAAAAGTTGATCAACCAAAGTTGTTTTACCATGGTCTACGTGGGCAATAATCGCCAAGTTTCTTATGCTATTCATATTAATTTTTGTTTGCACTCAATTTTCAGTAAATTCATTTTGAAATTAATCTCTTGGGGCGTAATATCTCATTGTTAATCATTTGAGCAGTTCCAAGAAAATCGTTTGAAAAACCATATACCCTAACTAAATATTCATTTTCATTCCTTTGATTATATGGACTTACTCTTATTGGTTGTCCATTTAGAAATTTTTTTTCCTGTTGAACATTCAACTGCATTGATGGCCAATGATTTATGAACGAATCAACTGGTCTTAATTTATGACTTAAAACATCAGGCTTTGAAGAAGCTAATAATTCAAGCTTATTAATATTTATAGACTGATCTATGTCAAAAATACCTACCCCAACTCTGCGCAAATTATAAAGATGTGCACAGCTTCCTAATTTTTCACCAATATCCTCTGCAAGAGTTCTAATATATGTTCCTTTAGAACAAGTAACATCAATCCTCAAAAAAGAATTTTTCAGTGAAACCAATTTAATTGACTTAATGTCGATACGTCTTCTATTTCGTTTGATTTCCTGACCAGCTCGAGCATATTTGTAGAGAGGTTTTCCTTGATACTTTAATGCTGAGTACATTGGGGGTAATTGATATTGCATTCCAATAAAAGAATCTAAAATTTTGTCCACATTTATATCTTTATTAAAAGATTTTTTTTCAATCACTTCACCCTCAACATCTCCAGTGGAAGTTTTCGTACCAAGGTAAATATCTGCGAAATATCTTTTATCAGAATCTAGACCAAATTCTGCAAATTTAGTTGCCTCACCAAATAAGATCGGCAATATTCCAGTAGCTAAAGGATCTAAAGTACCTGCATGACCTGCTTTTTTTGCGTTAAATATTTTTTTTGTCCACCCTAATGCTCGATTTGATGAAAGACCTTTTGGTTTATCTAAAAGCAAAATTCCATTTATAATAGTCTTTGAATAATTCATCTTTATTCTTCATTTTTTATTGGCTTATGGCATGCCTTATCTATTAAATTACTTAAAAATCTTCCTCTTTCTAAAGAGTCATCAAAGATAAACTTAATTTCTGGCGCATGATGAAGCCTAATGCTTTTGCTAATCTTTGAACGCAAAAACCCAGTAACCGCTTCTAATCCTTTTTGGGTTAAAGCCACTTTCTCAGAATCACTTGGAAAAGTACTGTAAAAAACTTTTGCTAATGACAAATCAAAATTTAGCTCAACGTCTGTAATAGTTACAAAACTAATTCTTGGATCCTTAACTTCCAAGTGAAATAAGCGAGCCAACTCCTTCTGTATTTGATCAGCAAGTTTAAACTCCCTATGATTATTAGCAGGTTTACTATAGCGCTCTCGCAATTTCCCTGACTTCAAAGACTTCAAGTTGATCTCCTTCTTTAATATCNTCATAGCCTTTTAAAGTTAAACCACATTCAAACCCTTCCTTCACTTCTTTAGTATCCTCTTTGAATCGTTTTAAAGAATCTAGTTCTCCAGTCCATACAACCACATTATCTCTTAAAAGTCTTATAGAGGCATTTCTTCTAATAATTCCTTCCAAAACCATACAACCTGCAATATTACCTAATTTTGAAACACGAAAAATTTGTCGAATTTCAACTAATCCTGTAGTTTCCTCTTTTTTCTCAGGACTCAGCATACCTTGCATTGCATTTTTAACATCACTAACNGCATCNTAGATGACATTGTAATAACGGATATCTATTTCATTAACTTCGGCAAGTTTNCTTGCATTTGAATCAGCGCGAACATTAAATCCTATNATAACNGCCTGCGATGCAATNGCTAAATTGACATCAGAATCTGTTACAGGGCCAACAGCAGTATGTACTAAACCTATCTTAATTTCTTCAGTTGAAAGACGTGATAAAGATCCAGCTATTGCCTCTTGTGAACCCTGAACATCAGATTTAATTATTAAAGGCAAAGTTTTTACTTCATCACCCATGTTATCAAAAACATTTTCTAGTTTTGCAGCTTGNTGCCTNGCTAATCTTACATCTCTAAATTTACCCTGACGGAATAAAGCAATTTCTCTAGCTTTTCTTTCGTCACCAAGGACTAAAAGTTCGTCACCTGCTTGGGGGACATCTGTAAGTCCTAAAATTTCAGCAGGTATTGATGGACCAGCAGATTTAATTGNTTTGTTATTCTCATCCAANAAAGCACGAACTCTGCCGAAAGAAGCCCCTGCAAGGACAAAATCACCCTTTTTTAAAGTACCAGATTGAACCAAAACAGTTGCNACNGGGCCTCTGCCTTTNTCAATACTTGCCTCAACTATCAACCCTTTAGCAAGAGTATTAATTGGAGATTTTAATTCTAATATTTCNGCTTGAAGTAATATTTGTTCGAGTAAATTATCAAGTCCATCACCACTCTTTGCCGATACTGGCACAAAAGGAGANTCACCACCAAATTCTTCAGGCACTACTTCCTCAGAGACTAATTCGCCTCGGACTTTTTCAATATTTGATTCGGCCTTGTCAATTTTATTTATAGCCACTACTATCGGAACTTTTGCGGCTTTAGCATGTGAAATTGCTTCTTTTGTTTGAGGCATAACTCCATCATCAGCTGCAACAACCAATACAACCAAATCTGTAGCATTTGCTCCTCTTGCCCTCATTGCCGTGAAAGCCTCATGTCCAGGAGTATCTAAAAAAGTTATAGTTCCTTTTTCGGTGACAACGTTATATGCTCCTATGTGCTGAGTGATACCTCCAGCCTCATTATCAACNACTTTAGCTCTTCTAATTAAATCTANAAGAGAAGTTTTTCCGTGATCCACGTGTCCCATAATTGTGACCACAGGAGGTCGAGGCAATGCTTCAACCCCGGAATCTGAACTATTGGAATTTTCGGCCAAAAATAATTCAGGATCATCAAGTTTAGCAGCAAAGGCTTTATGACCCATTTCTTCGACGACGATCATAGCTGTTTCTTGATCCAGAATTTGATTGATTGTCACCATTTGACCCATTGTCATTAATGCTTTGACAACCTCAGCCCCTTTAATAGACATTTTGTGTGCAAGATCTGCAACAGAGATTGTCTCTGGAATGTGAACATCCTTTACAACAATCTCAGCTGGAATATCTTCCTCAGTATTTTTTGGTTCAGTTGATGACTGTTTTGACTTGTTTCTAGGACTAACTCTCCAACCACCGCCGCCTCCAGTGTTATCCCCTCTTGTTTTAAGAGCTCGTTTCTTNTGAGCCTCCTCTTTCCATGTAGAAGAAAGTTGAGAGGATTTTATTGATTTTTCTTGTTTTTTTTCTTTAGGTTTTTCATCATCATCAGNTCGAGTCACTGGTCGACTAAGTTTCATAGTCGTTGATTTTTCTTTTAAGTTTTTCTTAGGTTTTTCAGATTTTGAAGTTGATGGTAACTCGCCTGAACGGGCGGCAGTCATAAGTGCGTTTATAGCAGCCACCTCATTTTCTGCATTTTTCTTGCTTTTATTATCAACATCTGACTCAGTTGTTTTTAAATCATTATTTTCGACGACTTTANAATGTTCTTTTTTTTCTTCATCATTGGAAGCTGACAATTTGTTTTCAGTAAGTGATTTATTGCTTTTATCATTAACCTCTTTTGTTTTAATTTTTGTTTTTCGTAAATTACTTGACTTTTCATTAGAATCTAAGCTTGATTTTGATGGTACATCATTTGATTTATTAATATCTTGAGCATTAATTACTGTATCCTGACTAGGTGAAGAGGCATCTTCAGCAATTTTAGTTTGATCTTCAATGGAGCTTGAAGCAATTTCACTTTTATTTTCTTCATTTTCAGAATTAATTTTTGACTGGTCCCTTTTGACAAAAACTCTTTTTTTTCTAACTTCAACCTGAATTGTTCGGGACTTTCCAGTCGAATCAGCCTGTCTAATTTCGGAAGTTTGTTTCTTAGTTAAGGTAATTTTTTTTCTAGTAGAAGGTTTTTCAAGCTTTCCGTGCGATTTTCTGAGAGTCTCCAAAAGCTTCTCTTTGTCTTCCTCTGAAATCAAATCAGAACCGGAGGACTTAGGAACTCCCGCGGCCTGCAATTGCTCTAGTAAAGTGTCAACAGGAACCTTTAATTCAGTGGCAAAAACTTCAACGCTTCTATTTGCTATCATTAGCCACCTCCTTTTTAATATTTTCCTCTGACTCTTTTTCAAACCAGTGGGCTCTTGCCTGCATAATTAACTCGCTTGCAAAAGAATCCTCAAAACCAGTCAATTCAACTAATTCATCGGTAGAAAGTTCAGCTAAACTGTCTCGAGTAAAAATTTTTACGTCAGCGAGTTTTGAAGCTACCTCATTACTTACAGCTACAAGTTCAAGTAGTTTACTCTCAGTAGTTTGAATTTTTTCCTCAGCAACAAGCGCTGCTGTTAATAACGCATTTCTAGCTCTGGTTCTTAATTCATTGACAGTTTCTTCATCAAAAGCTTCAACAGTGAGCATTTCAGTCACCGGAACATAGGCAATTTCTTCTAAGCTAGTAAAACCCTCATCAATCAAAACACTAGCTACTTCCTCATCAACATCAAGTTTTTCAGTAAAAACCTCAAGTGTTGACTCTCTCTCACTTGCAGTTTTTTTCTCTGACTCGTCAGCCGTCATTATATTAATTTGCCACCCAGTTAACTCGGATGCTAGTCTAACATTTTGTCCGCCTCTACCAATCGCGACAGCCAACTCTGATTCGTCAACCACAACGTCCATTGAATTTCTTTCTTCATCGACGACTATTTGTGAAACATTAGCGGGAGCTAAAGCTCCAATTACAAACTCTGCTGGATCCTCGGACCAAAGAACAATATCCACTCTTTCTCCAGCTAATTCATGAGTAACAGCTTGAACTCTACTTCCCCTAACACCAACACATGTACCTATCGGATCAATTCTTTTATCAGATGTTTGTACAGCTATCTTCGCTCTAATACCAGGATCTCTAGAAGCAGACTTGATCGACATTAATCCTTGTTCAATTTCTGGAACCTCAAGTTCAAACAGTTTTATAATAATTTCAGGAGTGGTTCTAGATAATACAATCTGAGGTCCTCTTTGTGACCTATCAACTCTTAACATAAAAGCTCTGATTCTATCACCAGGACGGAGGTTTTCTTTTGGAATAATTTGATCCTTCGGAAGTCGAGCTTCTATCTTTCCAGCCTCAACTATTGCATCTCCTCTTTCAAGTCTTTTAACCGTACCAGAAATTATTGATTCGCCTCTGTCGAGAAAATCTTTTAAAACTTGTTCTCTTTCAGCCTCTCGAATTCTTTGCATGATCACTTGCTTAGCGGCCTGTGCACCAATTCGGCCGAACTCAACAGGTTCGAGATCCTCTTCAATATAATCTCCTAACTCTATGTCAGAAATTTGTTTTTTTGCGTCGTCTAATTTTATTTGTTTATCCTCATCCTCAAACTCTTCAGGTTCTACAACCTGCCACCTTCTAAATTCATCGTGATCCCCACTATCACGATCAATTCTCACAACTACGTCAACATCGTTGTGAAAACGTTTTTTTGATGCAGATGCTAATGCACTCTCTAGGGATTGAAAAACAATTTCTCTATCTACGTTTTTCTCTCTAGCGAGAGCATCCACTAAAATTAATACCTCTCTGCTCATGCGGGTTTGCCTTTCAATGAAATTTCTTCTATGAGTCTTGCATACTCTAACTGCTCTATACCGAATTCAATTCTATCTGTTCCATCAGTTCCTTTTTCTAAAATGAAAAAAATTGAGCTGGTTTCCTCAACTATGTTGTTATTTGAAGGTGTTTCTTTTTTGATCATATCCATCGATTTTTTTTTGATGGATTTTCCAAGCAAACCAACATAGTTCTTTTTTCCAGCAACNAAATCTCTAAATTTTANTTTAACCATGGCTCCAACAAATCTTTCAAAATGGTGGGCTTTNGTTAACTTCCTATCCACCCCCGGTGANGATACCTCTAAACGCTCATAACTAATCCCTTCAACTGGAAAAAGATAAAGAAGTTGCTTAGTTATGAGNTCACAGTCTTTCAAATTAATCTCTCTCANTCCGTCAAATAAATCCACATAAACTCTTATAAGACCATTTTTATCAGTCTCAATATCAATAACTTCATATCCTAAAGGAACCACAGAAGACTCAACGACTTCAAGAATTCTATCAACAAACATACCTATAAATGCTCCAAAAATAGTGATTGAAAACAAAAAAAGGGCTTTGAGCCCATCNTTTAAATCGATAATGTTGTTCCTTAACTCTACATNGTAGATGAAGTGCGAAAAAGGAGCAAGTTTCTAGATTTTATAAACAATTAAATTATTTNTTTGATTGCANAATTTTGTTTTTAATANCTTTTTGTCTAAAAGATCTTGTTTTTTTTGTTTTTGATGATGACTTAGAAAAATTTTGAGGAGCCGACAAAGCATCAGAGCTAATATTTGTAGTTGAACCCCAGGAGGTTTGTAATGGATTTGGCTTTTTCTTGCTCCTTGTAGTCTTTCTCATTGGACCACCAAGCTTGGAAAGATGAGCGTCATTACCACTTGGTTGCCATTCATCCTCATTAATTATAGAAGACTCAAAAAAAGTGTTAGATGATTGATTTTCATTATTGAATTGTGGATTTTTTTGTTTAAAGTTTATTTTTTTGTGAGGATCAAATCTTTTAGATTTCTTNTTAANTGNTTTAACGGGACGGGAATTCCGCTGTTTCATTCCAACAAATTTAGAAATTTCTGTTATTGCATTTTTGGATAACTCAGTAATCTGTCCTCTCTTTAAATTAGGAGGTAATGCAACAATCCCGTACCTAATCCTTATTAATCTACTAACAGTAGCATTGACAGCATCGAAAAGTCTCCTTACTTCTCTTTTTTTTCCTTCCCTTATTACAACACGCACCCATTTATTTGAACCGGTTCCACCAACAAAATCCAAACTTTCAAATTTCGCGAAACAATCTCCCAACTCGACACCTTGTTTTAAAAGTAAAACGTTAGAATCACTTAAATCACCAAAAATCCTAACTGCGTACTCTCTTTCTATCTCAGACTTGGGATGCATAAGTCTGTTGGCAAGCTCACCAGAGGTGGTGAACAGTAGCAACCCCTCAGTATTAATATCTAACCTTCCTACCGCAATCCATCGTCCAGATTTTACGTTGGGAAGTTTTCTAAAAACTGTAGGTCTTTTGTGAGGATCATCACGAGTGACTATTTCACCAACCGGCTTGTGATATGCTAATACTCGTATAGGAGGTGGAACAATATTTAATTTGATGATCTTTCCATTTACTCTGACTTGATCAGTAAAATTTATTCGTTGACCAACATGAGCTGGAGATCCATTGACAGATATTCTACCAGCCAAAATCAATTCTTCCATTTCTCTTCTTGAACCTATACCTGCATCAGCTAAAACTTTATGTAATTTGGGTACTTCATGGTTGGATGACTTGGTAGATGGTTTTTTTTCAGTTAAAAGTCGTCTTTCAGTATCTTCTTTAGACAAAACAGAATCAGACTCTGATAAAAAAGGAACGTCTTGATCGAAACTCTTAATGAGCTCTTCATTTTCCTTCATAATTTTCCTTTTCAACTTCCATAAATCCATCATCCAAACCGGTTTCGAAATTTGAAATTGTAGGCAATTCTTCCAAGGATAATAATCCAAGATCATCCAAAAACTTTTTTGAAGTTCCAAACATTGTAGGTCTTCCAATACTTTCCTTTTGGCCAACTGCAAGAATCCAATTTCGTTCTTCTAAAATTTTTATAATGTGAGAAGAGACCGCAACACCCCTAATTTTTTCGATATCACCTCTAGTTACAGGTTGCTGATATGCAATGATTGCCAATGTTTCCATAACTGCTCTTGAATAACGAGGGGGTTTTTCGTTTTGTAACTTATCAAGGTAATGAGAGTACTCTGTTCTGGACTGGAAACGCCAACCCGAAGAAACTGATACTAGTTCNAACCCTCTTTGACTCCAATCGTTTTTAAGCTCATCAAGCAAAAGATCTAACGTTCTGTNATCAAACTCCCCGTCAAATAGTTTTTTTAACTCAGTCACACTGACTGGCTTTTGACTGGTTAAAAGAGCTGTTTCTAATATGCACTTCACTGTTTCCATTTTCACAAATAAGACTCACACTTTTTTTAAAATCTGTTGTCCACTAATTTCCATTCAACTTGGTTTTAAGTGTTTTTAGAGAATTTTTATAAATTTCAGTTATTGCGCTAATTGCGGCTTCATCATCTTCACCAGGCGGAGGGTCATTGTTGACATACTTTCTGTAAAAGGCTCCTTTAAAAGTAACATTAGAAGTATCGCCAACTTGTTTTACAGATACATTAGCACTGTAATTATTAACTGGAATAGAGCCTGGATCTTTAAGTCTATATTTAAATTTCATAGACTCATCACTGCTTGATAATATCTCAATTAGCCCTTTACTTCCATCTCTTTTTGACGTGAATTCCAAAAAGTTTTTTTTCGGGGAAATTGAAGAATATTCCGAATGCCATTTTTCAGCAAGTTCCAAATTCTTAATCATTTTCCATACAGCATTAGCAGAAGTTTTAATTTCAATCGACTCTTTAACTTTTTGTCTAGTTGGGCCATGTGCGAAAGACAAACTAGAATATAAAATCATAAACAACAATAAAAATCTTGAAAAAAACATTTCTCACCTCATTTTAAAGTAATAAATAAAAATTTATTTAGTTAATAAAAAACGTCCGAAATTTCGTGGATTTGAACCCAATTCAATTGATTGAACTACATTGTATGTTTTTGCATCCAAAATCATCATTTCCTCATCCATCCAATTGGTGACAAAAATATAGTCATTGTTTGAATCTATTCCCTCTGGGAAAGAGCCTACAGAAACTGTCTTGATAACTTCATTTTTATTTATATCTATAACAGAAACAGTGTCCTCATATTGATTTGTGACATAAGCTAAAAGACCAGATGAAGAAAAAGAAATGCAATACGGTCTTTTTCCGACTTGAACTCTAAAAATTTCATTTTTTTTATCTAAATTGATGATTGAAACGTCGTGGCTCTTAACATTGGTTACCAACAACTTGTCCTCAAGAGGATTCAAACCTAATCCAAAAGGATGGTCACCAACCTTAAAAGTTTCGACAATTTCAAATGATTTTTCAGATATAACCGATATTGTATTATCGTCTCTGTTAGCTACATATATTAAACCATTTTTGCCGGAAACAACACCAGCAGGCGCTCGTCCAACCCTAATACTTTTTAAAAGTTTAAATTTTAAATTGCTGTACACCAATAATGAGTTATTGAACCAATCGGCAACATAAATATAATCACCATTATGGGAAATTTCTACACCAACCGCACTACCTGTAATTTTAATAGTCTTGATAGTTTTTAATTCNTTAATTTTTATGACACTTATACTTTTATCCTCAGCGTTAGAAACAAACACTTGACCGTTGATGTTGTCGATTGCAATTCCTGCAGGGGCCNTTCCAACTTTTATATTTTTGATTACTTGAAAATCAACAAGTGAAATAACTGAAACTGAATCATCTCCTTGGTTTGTAGCAAAAGCCAAATTTTTTCCTAAACCTTCACTCAAAACAATCGTAGTGGCAAATGGAGATAATAAGAGCAAAAAAAGACAAGAGCAGAAACGGGGATAAAAAAAACGAGCGAGTGACTTATTCTTGATTGCGGACAAACTTTTCTTTTCCAATTAGAACAGAACCATCTGCGAGGACTTGAGGAATGTTGTACTGACTAATCAAATCTTGTATTTTTTCTTTCCTTTTATCCAAAAAACTTTCAACTACGTTCTTCCAAGCTGGCTCTCTATATCTAACCGCCATTGAAATTGAATAATCTGTTCTGCTTCCCTTGGGAGCAATTAAAGGGACAAGTTTCAGTTTTCTGGATTTTACTCTGGAAGCTGAGTATGCAGCTATAGGGCCCCATGCAAAAGCAACATCTATTTCACCTTGAGCAAGACTTTTTTCAATTATCATCCCAGGATAATCATTTGGATCACTCTGCATATGAACGAAAGGAACCATTTGATCAGTAAGACCGTTAGCAACAACCCAGTCGGCTCCAGGTGACCTAGCAAAAACCCCAAATTTTAACTTTTTTAAAACATTGTTATCAAGTTTAGAGAAATCATTTGAGGATTTGATTTGTGCTAAGTTTTCTGAATCGGGTAAAACCACCACCCATGTTGATGTGTAGTAGGATTTTGTTGCACTGGCACCCTCAGGGTCAGGTGAGGCTCCCAAGGCAATATCGCATTTGTAACCACTTGGTGAAGAAGAGTCTTTGGCCCTTATTGTGTTTCTGAAAAAAGCCAATCTTTGAGGAAACCACTCAAATTTTAAATCCCAGCCAAGATCTTGTGCAAAAACTTCAGCAAGTTTATTTTCGAAACCTTCTTTTTTGATGTTAGATAAGGGCATGCTATTGGGGTCAGCACATACGCTTAATACTCCCCAGTCAGGTTTCTTCTCAGCGTAAACAAATGACGAAAACAGAAGAGAGAAAGAAAGTATGAATAATTTAAAATTCAAGGCGANTNTCTATAATTATTATTNTCAAAAGATTATTATTTTTCAAAAGATCTTACACGACCTTTAGGAATTTTTCCGTCGGATCTTCCCTTCAAGTAGGCATATAAAAGATCTACTTTCTTTTTGCCAGTGGTCTTGTCGACTTTATCCAAATGTTTGTGTGCTGGCATTCCTTTTTCATTCCTTCCAACAATAATAACGCTGTTGAATTCCTCATATGTTAAAACCTTGAGGGATTCAATGAGTGAGGGGCCCACTAAACCTTGTTGATTGTTACCGTGACATCTTTCACAAGCTGAAGCCCTCCAAACTTTGAAGCCTTTTTCAGTGGCTTTGTCGACTTTTCCATCCTTTACAACATATAGTGGCTTGTCTGCAAAAACTGAAGAACTTAAACCTAACAGAACAATAAAAAATAAATTGACNAACTTCATATCACCCCCAAAAAAACTATTTTATTTATTAAACTCTATTATATATATATTTTAAGATACTTAATTAGGATTAATCCCTATGCAAAAAGTTTCCTGAATATGGGGAAACCAGGCGAAAAGGCCAATATAAGGGATACGATTGCTAAAATCCCAAAAATCCCTGAAAGTTTCGTGTTTACATTTCTCCACTCTGAAAAATTAATGTCATACATCTCGTTTGCAAGTTTTTTTCCGTCAGAAAGTTTTGTNTAGGAAAAATCAATTTCTCTAGACAATAATTTGAGATATTTTTCTTTTAGTTGTGTCATATGTTCTTTGCCTGGTGTGGCTTGAATTTGGTCGACTATTAAGGGGTCGACTTTCGAACTCTCATCATCTATTAGTTTTTCATTGATATCACTTCCTTTCCTGCCAAGTGTAAATGGGTCGTATTGCATTACCTCATCTTTACTCCAATAACCGGACTGTTCACCATCTGAATTTATTTTTGGAATTTTAGATAATTTTAGACCACCAACACCAACTAACAAACCTCGTACTTGTTTTTCTGGGTTATCAAATCTTGGTCTGTATGCTGGAGAAATCGGCGGAGCTTCGTGACCGTCAGTCATAAATACTAACCTTACATTTGGATCATGTTTGCTAATAGTTTTGATAGAATTGTAAATGCCTTTTGAAATCTCACTGTCTCCAGCCCAAATCATATTTGTTTCAACAAAGCNAAAATTACGAATCAAATCAGAATAATTATCACAAATCTCAACAGGATTAAATAAAATACTTGTCTGATACCCTGCAAAAATTCCAACTCCAATTCTCGTGCCACAAGGTAATTCACGTAATGTATTTTCTAGAGACTCACGAACAAAACTGATACGCGAAATCTTATCAGCATTAATTTGAATATCTCTAGTGTTCATACTAAGAGAGATATCAATAACAATTATAAAACTATGTGACGGCTTTGGAATATTTGCATCTAAATTTAATGCGGCCAAAGCCAAAAAAAACCATGACAAAAAAAGAAATATTTTTCGGGAAAAAAGATTATAAAATCGTTTTAACATGATTAAAAATTCATCGCTTAATTTTACGGCATACCTTGCGCTTGCAATTTCATTGTGGTCACCGCCGACTCACCTCTTTCGGGTTTGATGGAATTCTCTTTTTTTTCAAAATCTTTTTCTGGTGATAACAATAAAGCTCTTTCCAAATTGTAACGAGCACCATANTGGTAAGGATTCAAATTCAAACATTTTCTATATGTTAATTTTCCCAATTCTAAATTTGGAACTGAAGAGGCTTCATCTCCATTTTCTAAAGCAGTTATAGCTGAGTCTAAATATATNTTTGCACTATTAAACAATGCTTCCTGCTTTAATTCAACCGATGCGTTGGATTGCTCAATATTATTGTAAACAGCCAATGCCATTTCAAACTTTTCTTCTTCAATGAATTTTTTTGCGGCATGAAATTGTTCTTCAAAAAATACAGAATTATTTTGAGAGATATTTTTTTCAATTCGTTCTATGGCTTCATTCATTTGTAAAAACTTGTACGAATCAATTGTTAAAGCACCAGTTAAAAAAAATATAATAAAAAAACTAAGAAATGTTAGTTTTTTTCTTTTGAAATTGACCATTTAGAAACCTCGAAAAAACCTGCAAAAACGATTGGTAAAAGCATTATTAACGAAAATAAATAAGCTAAATTNGAAAAACTTTGGGGCGGTACGATTTGTGTAAATCTTGTGGGAAGCTTTTGTAACTTATCAACATCATCTAGTGCCAATTTTAATTGATCTGGATCTGAAGCTTCATACACTTTATATGGAACGCCTAATTTCTTAAAATACTCGTTTAAAAAATATTCTGGAATTGCTCCATATCCCTCGAGTTTTTTAACATTTTCATCAATTATTCCAGGACTACCCTTTCCCCTGAGATAAATCCAGTAAACTGAGATTCTTAATCTTTGCGAATCCTCCATTATTTGTTGCCTTGTTACAGGATCAATTTGGGCCCCTCCATCAGATATAAGCATTACTACTCTGGATGCAGTGTAGGGGCGATCTTCNAAATAATCTAAGCCTTTTGTCAAAACTGCGGCTATGTCAGTCTCAGCAAGACCCCTACCTAGTGTTGAAGCGGCAATAGCCTCTTGAATGACGTCATGCCTTCTGGTTAAGGGGAAAACTTTAATTGGCCTTGATGAAAAATTAATTAGGCCAAAAAAATCAGAAGGTCTATTTTTTACAAAATTACTTAGAACATCCCTGGCTGCAACTGACTTGGTAATTGAGGCATCATTATTCAGCATTAAACTCCTATTGAGATCAACCTTACCGTAAGGTTGATCCATACTTCTACTACGATCCAATAATAATACAATCTCTGCCCCAGTTCCTACTCTTTCAACNACAGTCTGCATTGACCGAGGGTTTGCCAATCCAAACAACAAACTTGCNATGCCCAAGGATGCACTAAAACGTATAACAAGNTTAAGAGTTTTCGAAGTTGGGTCAAGCGGAATAATTGGAAGATTTCTTACCTTTAATGTCTTAAAAGGGAGGACATACCAAGGCAATATTAAAAGAGGCAAAAAAAATAAGATCCAAAAATGCTCTAAATTCATGGCTTAATCCAACCTTTTTTCTATTAAAGCCATTTTATGTATAAGTTTTACAAATAGTGTTTTTTCATCGGTGTTAGGTAAAACTTCATTTTCATAGAATAGTTTTCTTGAACAATTAAGAAAATATCGTATCTCCTTTGATAATTTTTTATATTTAATATTTACTAAAAAAAACTCATCTAGTGAACCAACAAAAACTGTTCTCTTAGCGGTTGTATTTAAGGCATTGTGAAATAANATTAAGGACTCTTTCCAGAAAATCAAGTCAGATGTACTTTCTAGTTTTACAACTTTTGCATGTGCAATTGAGAAAGGAAGTTTTTTCTTAAAAAATATTTTTTGCCAAGGTGCCCATGTATAAATNAGTATTAGAACCGGAATCGTTAGTAGTAAAAGCCAAAAGAAAATTCTCAAAAGAATTTTATCGCTTTGAATAGCAGGTATTAAGTTATTAGGTTGAATATTTAGTAGTCCACCTCTGTTTACTACGGTCTTGGGTGTAATTGGGGCTAATGTGACCAATAATTCTTCACTCTTTATTTTTTTTTGATCATTTCCAATTAATGTTTTCATTTCAAAACTCGGCACTACAACCATTAATGGTTTTTTTGGGACATTTACTACTTGATATTGGATTTCGACTATGTGTTCGAGACTGGAAAGTTTCTTTGACCCGACTTTTCTTATTGCCAACCAATTATTAATTCTTCCAATTGATTTCTTGTTATCAATTATTACAGTGTGATCTTTAGCAAATTTTAATTTTAACTTTCTTTCAAAAACATCCCCCAAAACATATCCATATTGTCGAGGTTCAGTAACCTCTAATGAAGTTAAAGCGAAAACTGTATTGGAGGTGACCAAAAGAAAAAAATCAACAATAAAAGGAACAGCAATAAGTGGCTTCAAAAACTAGGCTCCAGTTAAAAAGTAAGATGAGACATTTTTCGCCTCAAATCTACCATTCATAAAAAGCGGCGAAATTCCGTGNTTGTTGCANATAGTTCTTATTTTTGTATTTCTTTTTTTATAAGATTCCTTTAATTTGGCCCTCCATTCTTCACCAATCCATACTAGCCGTTTTTTTCCAGATTCCAAATCAGACAAAACACTTATTCCTCTTAAGGGCCAACCATTTGCTTCTGCTTTATCCTGAATAACTACTGGAACAACCTCATGTCGGCTTGCATTTGTAAGAAAATCTTCAAATAAATTTAAAGAAAAATGAAAATCGGAAAGAAAAAAAATCAAACCTGGTTCCCGAGGCAGCCATGAAAGTAATCTCGATATACCTGAATGACCTTTACTTAATTTTATATTTTTAAATAAATCATCAATTTTTCTCTCATCAAGTATTCTTTTTTGATTAACTTTAAATACCCAATCTTCTCTTACATTTTTATCAAAACCTATCAAACCCATTCGATCACCCATAACTTGAGTTGATCTTTGTAAACTTTTCAAAAATTCCTTTAAAAAAAGAATATTTTTTTCTTCACCATGAAATGACATAGATGCTGATAAATCCAGAATAGCCAGCACTGGTATTGCCGCTTTTTGTCTGAATTCTCTTACCCGCCACTGTTCAAAGGGATCTCTTAGACTGGCTCTGATATCAAGTCTACGTGGATCAGGGTTTTCAACAAGTGAAACCAACCTGTCAAAAATCATGCCTGCACCTCTAATAGAACTGGAGTGTCCTCCGGGTATTGAACTTCTGGCCAATTTCCTTTTTTTGTAAAAAAAATCTATATTTAAATTCACATTACACCTAAGGGGCTGGAACTTTTTCGGTACAAGCAACAAGAAGTTCTTTAACAATTTCATCTCGCATGAGTTCATAATTTGGATAAAGAAATATTCTATGTGTCATTGTTTCTTTCAGACCACCATGTAAGTCCTCAGGAATTAGCGTCAATCTGCCAGCAAGCCAAGCATTAACTTTCGCTGCTCGAATTAACATCGCCATTCCTCTTGGGCTAGCACCTGCTTCAACAAGCCTGCTCGAGTCTACCCCATCAATATTGATATTTAAAGATGATGGATCTCTTAATGATTTCCATAAACGGACCGCGTAGTTTTTCATAGACTCTGACGCTTCTATAGAACTTTGAATAAGGCTAGAAATATTATTTAATTCCATAAATGGCAAAACAGAATCAGGAACAGTTTTAATCAATTCATCGACATCATGGAATTTGGTATCGAACATCAAAGATTTTTGAACATCAATTGCCTCAGGCGTTTCAATTGATATTTCCATTAAAAACCTGTCTTTCGCTGCAGAAGAGATTTCAAATGTTTCCTCCTTTTCTATTCTATTTCTGTCGGCAAAAACTTGTAAATGTGGGAATTCAAATTGCTTATTAAAAGCGTTTATACTTCGTTCAGCCATGACTCTTAATAAGAGTGAGTGTACTTGGGGGCGTGCTCGATTTATTTCGTTAAAAAAAAAAAGTCGAAAGTGAATTGCCATGCTTTAGGACTGGTCCTGGATCCACCTTAGGCTTACCGTCTTGACCGATGTAAGTGTAGTAAATAAGATCGGTGGGCATTAAATCAACACTTCCCTCGATCCTTTCATATGNTCCTCCAATTGCCTTTGCTACTGCTCTGAGCAATGTAGTCTTTCCAACACCAACNTCGCCCTTCAATAAAACATGGCCCCTTGAAAAAACAGATATCGTTATCAGATGTGCTGCTCTTTCTTGTCCAACTACAGCTAATTTAATGGCATCTTCAAACTTTTCTGCTTTTTTTAACCAATCAGCTAAAATTTTTTCAGACATTCTGTTACCCTTAATTCAAAAAATGAAATTACTCAAATAAAATGAAAAACATAACCAAAACATATAGTATTTACTACCAAGTATTGCATTTTACCTTTCAAATTACTTTAGTTTTATCATTAATTACAACATTTAATGCAAAGGCTGAAGAAGCGATTTTTTTCAAGCCCGGAAATTTAATCGCACAAACAACAAAGAAAAAATTTGATACTGGTCAAAACCCTAAGGAGGAAATTACAAAAGCAGAAACACTACTTTTTTTAGATAACCACCTCTCGGAAATCAAATCATCAACCCAATTTAGTTACAACATCCAGTCTGTTGGAAAATTAGCCAAAGAAGCAAGTGACATAATTAACGTGCTTTTGGAATATGATAAGAAAATGATTTCTGCTAATGCTGAGCTTGCATCCGGTAAAAGTGTTAAATATTTGAGCATTGTCAAATATCCCCAAAATAATCCAATAATATTGTATTTTCTCGAAAGAGATATTTTAGAAATGCAAAGATTAACTAAAGGACAACCCAATTACTTTAGGAAAAGAATTAGAACTGCTCTTGCAGAAGGACCAAGGATAAAAAAAATTAACAGAATGTTCAAAGGTAAAAATATTTCTGCATTGACTTTTACTATTAAGCCCTATGCAACTGATCCACTTAGAAATAGTCCAGGAAGGGCTAAGTACAAAAAATACAGTAAAAAAACATATACATTTGTTTTGTCAAGGGAAGTACCTGGTCATTTGCTTGAAATAACAACTAACATACCAAGTAAAAATAAGAAAAAAATACTTTTAAAAGAAACGGTTAGCTTTTCAAATTTAAAAAAAATGTAGTGAATTAAAAAAATCCANTGAAGTTTTNAGCANGAAAAAAACTAGTTGCTTAAATCAGCCTTTTTTTTCCCATCAGTTATAACCTCATCCTTTGTGCCAACATTCTTTTTACTCTCGGTATTCACTGCCTTAGTTGGTTTTGGAATAGCATTAATTAGTGGATCTTTTTCACAAATTATTCTAAAAATTCTAGCTTCTTTAGAATTTTTCTTTATTGGAGTCCAATCATCTTTACCTTCTATATTAGCAACGGATAATCTGCCTTTGGACATCACACCTGTATGGTGATATTGAACAAAGATTCTATTTTTAGATGTGCTACAGTTGTAATCCATTTGAGTAGAGATTGATTGTGGAGGAAGGCGCATTACATCCCTATAGTCCTGTAATTGCCAAATTCTTCCTACATCTTCATTAACAACAATGGATTCCCTGTCAATAAAAAAAATAGATTTCTGCCCAACTTCAATAATTTCCCATCTTGAAATCATTTCTGATAATAACTGAGTTGGGTACAATAAATAGAAGGCCAATATGAGATTGGATGGTATTATTTTAATTTTTATTTTAGAGAGCATATTAAATATTCGACATATACTGGTAGTAACTTTATATTGATAACCACTTTATTTTACATTTTTGAGCTTATTTTTCATGGACCAAGAGGAAAAATTTCTTTTTCAGCCAAGTAAAAGCGAAATTCAACCGCTACTTTTTGCATTTAACAATAACAGCTTCGAGGAAGCTGTCAGCATTGGCAAACAACTTTTAGAGAAATACCCCAATGCTTTTTTTATCTGTAATGTACTAGGGTCATGTCTGGCAAATATGGGTAATAAAAATGATTCCCTTCATTTTTTTAATAAAGCATACNAAATAAATCCGCAAATTCCGGAATCTTGTAGCAACTTAGGTATGGCGCTACAGCAATTAGGAAAGTATGAAAAAGCTTCCTACTATTTTGAACAAGCCATAAAACTCAAAAACAATATTCCCGAAGTTCACTACAACTACGCTGTATGTCTAGCAAAATCAAAAAAAATTGATTTGGCAATAGATAGTTATCAGAATGCTATCAAACTTAGAAATGATTTTTCATACGCATACTACAACCTTGGGCTACTCTATTGGGAAAAGAATGAATTAGAAAAAGCGATTAATACTCTTGAACAAGCTAGTTCAATTNCCCCTAATAACCCTGAAATTTTGGCTAGTTTAGGTGCTGTGTTTAAATCTTTAGGAAATTTAAAAGAAGCTGAAAAAAAAACCCGAGAGGCACTTAAATTAAAACTAGACCCCAAATTTAAGTTTAATCTTGGGGCAATAATGCGAGACCAAGGTTTGTTAAACGAGGCAAAAATTTTATACGANGAAACAATCTCAATTGAGCCTGATTTCATCGAAGCTTACAACAATCTTGGCGAAGTACTTAGTGATCAGGGAGAAACCAATCTAGCAAAGGAGTTTTTTAAAAAGGCATTGGACTTAAATAATAATTTTTCAATGGCCAACTATAATTTAGGAATATTGCAACAAGATTCAGGCAATTTAAATGATGCAATTAATTTTTTTGAAAAAAGCAAAGTCTTCGACTGGCAACAGCGAGTATGTTATTGTGCATACAAAAGTAACCAAAATGAAGTTTTCAAAAAAATGTTCGATAATTTGTTACTTTTTAAACATCATTCCCCTTTGCTAGCTAGCATAGCGTCNCATTATTATTTGAATAAAAATGCCAGCAATNANTATAANTTTTGNCCAGATCCATTTTCTTANATAAAAAAAATACCTTTAGAATCTCTCAAGGTTAAAGATTCTTCACTCAGAAGAGATTTAATACTTGACTTATCCAAAACTGAGATTGCTGAAAGAAAACAAGGAAGATTGGTTAATGGAATTCAATCNGCTGGTAATTTATTAAAAAGAAGTGAAAATTCATTTAGAATGCTTGCTGGACTTATAATAGTTGAAATCGATAATTATTTGTCTTCATTTAAAAATTTTAATTGTGAATTTATAAATTCATTCCCAACAAAACCTGAGTTTCAAAGCTCCTGGTATATCAAAATGCAAAAATCAGGACACTTGACCTCCCATATCCACGAAACAGGATGGATGAGTGGGGTTTTATACCTCCAATTACCTATTCAAACAAAAAACCCAGATGAGGGAGCTATTGAATTTGGATATGATGGTGACGATTATCCAGAGGGTATGAAGCTACCTACTAAAAAAGTTTTTGTGGAACTCGGAGATTTAATTTTATTTCCCTCCTCACTTTTTCACAAAACTGTGCCATTTCATACAGATGAAGAGAGAATATGCATCGCCTTTGACATATGCCCCCCTACTCAACCATAGTTTTACATGTTGACCTTCTAACTATGGTTGGGGTTACATAAATCTCTAACTTACCAGTATTCTTGCTAAAAATTAAACTTTGTTTTTCCAAATCGCTTCCGCGACAATCATCTCCGGCAAAAATAGTTGTGTCGTCCTCAGAGCAAATAGTTCTAGTAGCTCCAAGGGTAACAACTCTACTAGGTATTTTCATCAAATTAGAGTTTGCAAAAAAACTTCTCTGAATCTCCAGGACAAAATTATCAACAGTACCTTTTGAATCGACACATAAAAAATTTTCAGAATTAGTGAGAAAGTTTGAGCAAGAAGTCAACAACATCAATGACAAATAAATACCCAATTTTTTAATTGAAAAATATGATGTTTTAGATTGACAAGAATACATTAATGTATTGTAACGTTTTATATACATTAAAACTTTATTATTTAGGGTCGATTCAAAACTTATGAATATTAAGATAGATACCTTAACCGCTTTTTGTCAAGTTTTAAGGCAACAACGTATGTCAAGAGGATTAACCCATGCTAGTTTGGGGCTGAAATCAGGTTTTCCCAGGAAATATATTTATTCTCTGGAGGCCGGCAATGAGTCCCCCTCTTTAAGGGTAGTTCTAAGACTTGCAAGTGCTCTCGGCTATANTGGTGCTGGATTTGTCACTTTGATTGAGAGAAGAATGAATGGCAGTGACATACCATCAATGTCCTCTTTTACAAAAAATGTGTCTAATTTGTCAGACGATAAAAGTAAATTTGAAAATGCTGAAAAATAGAACTATGATTTTTTTATTAATTTTGCCTAAATTTGTTTTTGGTGGCTGGCAAATGGTTGGAGAAACTCCTACAGCAAGATATTTTTCAGACATGACAACAATCAAAGCAAAAGGACAAATACGAACTGTTAGCATGTATCAAAATCTTAGGTTCAAAAGATCTACCGATGGAGCCGTCTCGGTACAAGCAAGCCTNGAATATGACTGCAAAAACGCCAAACATCGTATGATAAGTGCAAATGCATACCCTGGTCCGAATTTAATTGGCAAAAAATTATCTTCGAAAAACGCAGGACAAAGCTGGAATCCAACGTACAAAATGAGTAGATTCATGTATAGAGCAGTATGTGCAGTATCTAGTGAGAATAAAAACGGAAATTTAAAATTTTANAATTATCCAGATTTTTTTTCTTTTTCTCTGCGGTCCCTTAANGCTTTTTCTTTGCTTTTTTTTATATCTCTCATACTCCACCAATAAAGGAATAAAACCCCTCCAAAGGCCAAAAAGCCCTCAATGACGATAACCGGCCAAAATTCATTCATATCATTATATTAACTTAACTCTTTTTCTCTTGAAAGCAATAAAAAGATCCCTAAAATAAGCATGGAAGCACTTAAAATAAGTGAAAACTGGTAAGTACCTTGAATTTCAGCTAGGGTAGCAGCAATTGACGGTCCAACAATCAAAGCAATTGCAAATGCAACTGTCAATCTAGCCATTTCTTTTCCCGGATTATTAGGAGATTCCCTACCAGCCAAGGTCATTGTTAAACTAACAATTCCTAAATTGCTAACTCCAAACAAAAAAGCAGCTAACAGCAAAACAAAGAAATTAGAAGAAAATGCATTTAAAAACAATGAAGCTGTATGAAAAGCTATAGCAAAACATAATGCAAATAACATTCCAAATTTAGATTCCACCTTGTCCCATACTATAACACTTGGGACACTTGCCAACCCAACTAATAACCAAACAAAATCACCAAGGTGCTGTATTTCTGGACTAAGTTTTACTATTGATACAGTAAAAGTTGCACTGATAACAAAAGCAAATCCTGAAAAAAAATACATTAACAATAGTTTATATAAACCTTTCGGTTTTATAGCTAGTTTTTTCGATGTTTGATTTCTTTTAGTAAATGATCCATTAATCGAAGTTTTTTTAGTGTGCTTTAATTTTGGTCTCAAAACCCATGCCAAGAAAAACAAAAAGGTGGCAATGATTCCATAAGCAATCCATTGATGATCCCAAGAAAAATTTAAAACCTTAAACAACATTGAGCCTAATGCAGAAATTACAATTCCAATCCCAGCACCCGCAAAGTATTTGCCCATTTGTGGTTTTTGGTTAGTGTTATCTGTCAACCATTGCATGACTAATCCAGCTCCAATTATTATTCCAGCAGCACCACAAAACCCAGCGATAAATCTAGCAACCGACCATAACAAAAAATTTTCTGCCAGAGCCATCATAAATGTACTAAGAACAGACATTAAAAGACCAAAAAAATAAAATAATTCTCTGGAGCGTAGACTTAAAGTTTTTANTGTGGTCAAGACTCCGAACAAATAGCCAAAGTAATGAATTGTGGCTAACCATCCNCCAGAGGCNATACCTAATANTGTTTCATCCTGCATAACAGGTAGTAGAGGTGTATAAGTAAANCGTGAAATACCCATGGTTAGTGCAAGTGCACAAAACCCACCAAAAAAAATTTTATTCATTATTCACAATTACCCTTAAAATAATTTTGTTTTAAAACATAATAACNTCTAAAAAATTAGATAAAAGCACGGTGATTATTNATTTAAATAAAAAAATTANATTTATTTAAAAAGCTTGTGAGAATTTGAATAAAACTGTCAAAATATTACANAAAAATAAAGAAAAATNTTATTGGGCATTAGTATTAATTTANATTTTTTTTTAAATTAACGATAAAATTCTCAAAAAACAAATATAACCCTTATGATTGCGTTTGTATTTCAAACCAACATTCTTTAAAGAGCTGTTGTAGGGTTTTGCTTATTGTTAAATCTAACAGAATCTTTGAAACAAAAAAAAACCACTCCAAAGAGTGGTCTTTATTTTTGTTTCGTACGATTACTTTGAAGCAATGTACATTGTAATTTCAAATCCAAATCTCAAATCAGTAGCAACAGGCTTTGTCCACATAATAAATCTCCTAAGATAGTTATAATTTAATATAACTATAGTACTATTTATTTAGATTAAGTATCTAAAGATAAGATTAATACCGTCTAGTTAAAATCATTAATAGTCAATAATTAATAAAGATATAACTTGTCAAAAAAACAAAAAAAATCTGTGGCTCTATCAGGAATAGAGGCTGGCAACACAAGCTTATGCACAGTAGGTAATTCTGGAAATGATTTACACTACAGGGGCTATGATATTAACGATATTGCAGAAAAATGTGAGTTCGAAGAAATTGCTCACCTTTTAATTTATAAGAAATTACCTACTCAGAAAGAACTAGACAGTTATAAAACAAAGCTCATTAACAAAAGGGGATTGACAAAAAACTTACTTAAAATTTTAGAACAACTCCCTGCATCATCTCACCCAATGAGTGTTTTACAAACAGCCACATCTGCTCTTGGTTGCATGGTTCAAGAAAAAAAACAGTGCAGTAATGTTGATGTTGAAGATCTATCCAATGCTCTTTTAGCAAATCTTGGGACAGCTCTCATTTATTGGTTTCATTTTAGTCACTCCAAAAAAAGAATTTGCCTTGAATCAGATTCTGACTCAATTGCAGGTCATTTTTTGAATCTACTTCATACAAACAAATGTAGCGATGAGTGGATTAATGCAATGCAAATATCACTCAACCTATACGCCGAACATGAATTTAATGCTTCCACTTTTTCCAGCAGGGTGATTGCAGGTACAGGCGCAGACTACCACTCTTGTATTTCGGGTGCTATTGGAGCACTTAGAGGCCCAAAACACGGTGGTGCAAATGAAGCGGCCTATGAAATTCAGACCAGATACACAACCCCTGATGAAGCAGAACGTGATATAAAAAAAAGACTAATTCAAAAAGAAATCGTTATTGGTTTTGGTCATCCTGTATACACAGTAAGCGATCCTAGAAATCAAATAATCAAACGTGTTGCAGAAAATCTTTCTATTAGTCAAAAAAACATGAAAATGTTTAAAATAGCCTCTCGCATAGAAAAGGTGATGTGGAATGAAAAAAAAATGTTTCCAAATCTTGACTGGTTTAGTGCTGTAAGCTACGACCAAATGAACATACCCACCTTACTTTTTACACCTATTTTTGCAATAGCAAGGACGTCTGGTTGGACTGCTCATATTTTAGAGCAACAGCACGACGGAAAAATAATTAGACCAAGTGCAAATTATACAGGGCCATCACCTAAAAAATTTACTCCAATAACCAAACGTATTTGAAAAATTCATGAATCAATTTTCTGATGTCAACAAATTCGAAAAATTAATAATAGATATTGCCGATTATGTCTTTAATGATGAATTGCAAAACCAAGACTCACTAAAATCTGCCTCATTTTGTTTAATGGATTCATTAGGATGTGGTTTAGAGGCTCTTGAATACGAAGCCTGCAAGAAAATGCTTGGCCCAATCGTAAAAGATACAATTGTACCAAATGGTGCCAGAGTGCCAGGCACTAACTACAAATTGGATCCAATTCAAGCAGCTTTTAATATTGGAACTATTATTAGATGGTTAGATTTTAATGATACTTGGTTAGCTGCTGAATGGGGGCATCCTTCCGATAACATTGGTGGAATCTTAGCAGTTAGTGACTGGTTATCAAGGGAGGCAATTAATCAAAACAAAACACCATTAAAAATGGTTGACGTCCTTAAATCAATCATTAAAGCCCATGAAATACAGGGTGTAATGGCACTAGAAAATTCTTTTAACAAAGTTGGGCTTGATCATGTAATTTTAGTAAAGCTTGCATCTACTGCTGTATGTGGAAAACTTATTGGTTTGTCTAAAGAACAACTTTGCAACGCAATTTCACAAGTTTTTTTAGATGGCAATTCTCTCAGAACTTACAGACATTTTCCAAATACTGGCTCTCGCAAGTCATGGGCAGCTGGAGATGCAACCAGTCGTGGAGTAAGACTTGCTCTTATATCCAAAACTGGAGAAATGGGCTATTCAAATGTTTTAGGTGCAGATGTCTGGGGTTTTAATGATTGTCTCTTTAATGGCAAAGAGTTAAAAATAAATAGAAATTATGGGACTTACGTAATAGATAATATTTTATTTAAAATTTCTTATCCAGCAGAATTTCACGCCCAAACTGCAGTTGAAATTGCAATGCAACTACATCCAAAAGTTAGACATAAAATAGAAAATATAAAAAAAATTACAATTAGAACTCATGAATCAGCAATTAGAATTATTGATAAGAAAGGTCCTTTATTAAATCCTGCTGACAGAGATCATTGCATGCAATACATGGTTGCAATTCCTCTAATTTTTGGAAGACTTACAGCAAATGACTATGAAAATAAGGTAGCAATGGACCCTAGAGTAGATGCACTACGAGAAAAAATACATTGCATTGAGGATGCTAATTTTACTAATGATTATCTGGATCCTGAAAAAAGGTCAATAGCAAATGCAATAACTGTTGAGTTTAATGATGGGGAAAAACTTGATGAGGTACTAGTAGAGTTTCCAATTGGGCACAAAAAAAGAAGAAAAGACGGGATTCCCTTATTAATTGAAAAATTTAAAATAAATTTGAATCGACAGTTTAAAAAAGAAACTCAAGAAAAGATTTTAAATCTCTCCTTGGATTTAGAAAAATTAAAACAAACTGCTGTCAACGACTATTTAGACTTATATGTAAAAGAATAATCAAGAAAATACTATTCTTGAATTCATAAAGAAAAGAGACATTAAAATGGACTTAACTTCATTTCATAAAACTTCAATTAATAACAAAGAAAACTTTTGGGGAGAACAAGCCAACAATATTAGTTGGTTTAACTTTCCAAAAAAAATTTTAGACTACTCAAATCCACCTTTTGCTAATTGGTATTCAGACGGAACAACAAATTTATGTTTCAACGCAATTGATCGTCATTTAGCTCAAAGAGCTGAGCAACCTGCTCTTATTTACGTTTCAACTGAAATAAATAAAAATAAAACTTACACTTTCAGAGAGCTTCATGAAGAAGTTCAAACTATGGCTAAAGTGATTGATGGACTTGGAGTTAAAAAAGGTGACAGAGTTTTAATATATATGCCAATGATTCCTGAAGGAGTTTTTGCAATGCTCGCATGCGCAAGGATAGGTGCGATTCATTCAGTTGTTTTCGGCGGCTTTGCCGCTCAGCCTTTGGCCATCAGGATTGATGATGCTACTCCCAGATTAATCATAACCTCTGATGCTGGAGTCCGTGGAGGTAAAGTTATTCCGTATAAAAAATTAGTTGACCAAGCTTGCGAAATATCAACTCACTCGCCTGAAAAAGTTTTACTAATAGACCGTATGATTTCAAAGTTTGAAATTGTTGAAAATAGAGATGTTGATTACGCGGAAACCTCTAAAAATATTGCATCAAGTCAAATTCAGTGTCAAAAGCTTTTTTCAAGTGAACCTAGTTACATTTTGTACACATCAGGAACAACAGGTGCTCCAAAGGGAATTCAAAGAGATACAGGAGGTTATGCTGTTGCATTGTCAACATCAATGAAGTTGATCTTTGATTGTAAACCTGGCGAAGTCTTTTTTTGCGCATCCGATCTAGGTTGGGTGGTTGGCCATTCATATTTAGTTTATGCTCCATTAATAAATGGATCTACAACACTTCTTTACGAAGGTCTTCCTATTAAGCCTGACCCAGGTATTTGGTGGACTTTGGTTGAAAAATTCAAAATCACGACAATGTTCACCTCACCTACTGCGATCAGAGTTTTAAAAAAACAGGACTCCGTGTATTTGAACAAAACAGACACCACATCGCTAAGAAAACTTTTTTTAGCTGGTGAGCCACTTGATAAACCTACTACTAAATGGATTTCGTCATCCCTGAAATACACTCAAATTATTGACAATTATTGGCAAACAGAAACTGGTTGGCCAATTTTATCTGCACAATTACCTATCCAAAAAACAAAATTGAAAAATGGGAGTGCAAGCTTTCCTGTTTATGGTTACAACATCAAAATAATTGATGAACAAACAGGAAGCTCCGTAGGTGCCAATAAAAAAGGTGTGTTGTCCATTATTGCTCCGCTCCCCCCAGGCTGTTTTCAAACTGTTTGGGGAGACAACAAAAGATTTGTTAGCACATATTTTTCAAAATCAAACGGTAACTTTTTATATTCTACATTTGACTATGCAAAATATGATGATGATGGATATTATTTTATGTTAGGAAGAACAGACGATGTTATTAATGTTTCAGGCCATAGAATTGGTACAAGAGAAATAGAAGAAGTAATACAAAATTATAAAAATGTTGTTGAAACTACTGTTGTTGGAGTGTTTGACGAAACAAAAGGCCAAGTACCCGTAGCATTTATAGTTCCAAAAGAAAATCAATTATTTAACGACCATAACAAAAAAAATGAAGAAACAAGCAAGATCAAAGAATTAATTAACAGACAGTTAGGACCATTTGCCAGACCTAACAAAGTTTATTTTGTTAGCTTGTTACCAAAGACTAGATCAGGAAAATTACTCAGACGTGCAATTCAAGCAGTTCTTGAAAATAAGGATGCAGGCGATCTAACAACACTCGAAGATCCCTCTGCTTTAGAGGAAATTAAACGAATAATTCATGAATAAGATTTTTATTGTTACAACCAATTTATCTTAAGTTATCAACATTTACCGAAGCAAAATCATGCCCTGAAGGTTTTTGAAAGGTCCTCAGCCCAAATTCCGGTAGTATGGCGAGCAAGTGTTCAAAAACATCGCTTTGAATATTTTCATATTCAATCCAATCAGTTGTTGAGGTAAAACAATAGATCTCTAGTGGAATGCCCTCTGAATCTGGCTTCAGCATCCTAACCAATCTTGTCATATCTGTATGAATTTTTTTATGGTTTAATAAATAAAAGTTTACGTATGCCCGAAATGTACCGAGATTTGTTAGTCTTCTGTGATTCACAGGCTTGGAAAAAAAATCTTGAGATTTTTCAGCTAGTTGTTTGTTTGAATCTTCAATCATGGTGGATTTTTCGTTGAGATAACTGTTAATTAATGAAATATTTTTTAATTCATCTACATCATGTTTTTCTATAAATTTTACTGAGGTTGCATCAATAAGAATGGTTCTTTTAATTCTACGCCCTCCTGATTCAGACATTCCTCGCCAGTTTTTAAAACTATATGACATCAACCTCCACGTTGGAATTGAAGTAATTGTTTTATCAAAATTTTGAACTTTAACTGTATGCAAAGCTATATCGACAACGTCTCCATCTGCACCAAGTTCAGGCATTTCTATCCAATCACCTACCCTTAACATGTCATTGGTGGTCAGTTGTATACCAGCCGTAAACGATACCAATGTATCTTTAAAAACAATAAGTAACACAGCTGACATTGCACCCAAACCTGACAACAAAATTGCAGGAGACCTATCAATCAAGGCAGCAACAATTATAATCGATCCTAATCCTATTATTAAGATTTTACCAAGTTGCAAATAACTTTTAATGGGTCGAGTTGACTCAGTTGAATTTAAAACAGAGTTGCTATAGTAAATTTGCACAGCATCTAGTATGGCTGTAATGATTCTTATTGTATGAAGAATAGTTACTGCAACAGCAACATTTTTGATAACAGTTGCAACAGAAGTATTTAGATGAGGAATCAGTGAAATTGTTATCTGAACTAGTATTGATGGTGACATTTGAGATACTCTCTTGCCAACTTCAGGGTTGAGAAGTATTTGGACTACATTTGTCTTTATTAATAATCGCCACCTATTAAACGACTTGGTTATCACCCATAAAAGTATCGGTTGAGATAAAAAAGCCAAAATAAGCAATATAGATAAGCTTAATGAAGCTTGTAACCAATTGGGAAAATCATCAAAGTATAAAAAATCCATAATATATATTATAAAATAGTAATTCTTGTTTGGATGGTAAATAATAAATTTTTACGAAAGAGAATCATCGTCAAGAAAGGATTTTTAAGTCTATGGCCAAGTTTTCAATTTACAACATTAAAAAAATATTAATTTTTATTTTTTTATCTATAAATACATTTCTATTTAGCATTTCCTATGCCCATGAATACCGACATAACGAATTATTAATCAATCACCCATATTCAACTCCCACTAGACCAGGAACAGACAATGGTGTTATGTATATAGTAAGTATTAAAAATACTTCAGATATGGAAGATGAACTCATCGGTGTTTCAACTGCTACTGCAAGCTTAAGTGAAATTCACAGTATGAAAAAAGTTAACGGCATAATGAAAATGCGTAGGATATCAGCAATAAAATTGCCACCAAACGAAACAGTCTCTATAAAGAAAGGCAACAATAATGGATATCACATAATGCTTATCGGGCTAAAAAGTAAATTAAAACACGGTGATAGTTTTGATGCGATTCTACATTTTAAAAATACTGAATCACTGAAAGTAAATGTCGAAATTATAAAAACAAACAATACTCATAAACACTAATGAATTTCAAATATAAACTAAATGAAGACTTTTATTAAAGTATCAATACTTGTACTTTTAGCCACAGGGATATTATTTTTCTTATCAATGTTTAGTTTCAATTTTATTGCTAAAAATGTTATTAATGCTTATGGCACTTCTATAACCGGTACTAAGGTTAAAATTGAAAAAGTCCGATTTGCAATAGTTGGAACAGGGCATTTGGGTTCACTAGATATTCGCAACCCCGAAAACTTCACGTCTGATAGTTTTTTTAAAGTTGAAAGTATTTCAACTGATATTGATATTAAAAGTTTTTTTACTAATACAAAAATTATAAATTCTATAATAATAAAAAAACCTATAATACGTTTTGAATTAAATAAAAATTATGACTCTAACTTAGATGAAATTTTAAAAAGAGTTATGAGATTCTCAAAAAAAATAAAAGAAAATACATTAGCAGAAAAAAAAATAAACACAACTTCAAAATTAGTGATTAATGAATTCTCATTAAATGATGCAACCTTAGAAATACTTGTTCCTAATACAAAAAAAATTGTCACTCTAGGTTTATCTCCAATTTATTTAAAAGATATAGGTTCCGTAGAGGGCGGTGTTTTGCCAAATGAACTAGTTAAAATAATTATTGAAAGAATTAAGAAAAAAATAATAAATGAGGAGATAAATGAATTAGTAAATTATAAAAAACAAATTGAAAAAACCAAAGATGCCATCAATGATTACAAATCAAAAACTAAAGAGAAAATTCGTAACAAAATAAATGAAAAAATCAATAATATTTTTTAACTGTTTCATGTTTAAAACAGCTTTTGTTATTTTTATTGTTTTCACAACAATNAATGTTTTNGCTGAAACAATAAAAGGAAAAATAATCAGAGTTATAGACGGTGATACTGTCGTAGCAAGAACAGTTGATAATAAAAAAATCAAGATTAGACTATCTGGTATCGATGCTCCTGAAAAAAAACAATCCCATGGTATTGAGGCGAAAAATTTTCTAAAAAATTTAATTTCTTCAAAAATAGTAAAAATATCTATTTCAAAAAAAGATAAATACAAANGATATTTAGGTATGATTTTTTTGAATANAACTAATATTAATCTAGAACTAGTAAAATCTGGTAATGCTTGGGCTTATAGAAGATATTTAAAAAAAATGAATAAAAAGATGGAAGAAGCTTTCATTAAAGCAGAAAGTCTTGCTCAATATGAAAAGAATGGACTCTGGAAAAAACCATCGCCGATTCCCCCATGGATTTGGAGAAAAAAAAATAAATAGTACAAAAAATTCTTATATGTGAAACTTTTTCTTTGTTTGTGTATCTGACAAGATATTAACTTATCAAATCTATATGCATAATATTTCTCTTTATTTAACCTCTGCGTGTTTGGGAATTATAATATTTTTTTCTATAATTCTTGCTCCGACAGTATTTAAAGTTTTGGACAAAGAATCTGCTTCGAGGTATTTAAGGGCATTCTTTCCAAAATTCTATTTATTCCTTTTTGGTATTTCTGGTATTGCAGCAATACTCTCGAACAACACTATCATAACTACTATGCTTGCAATTACATCATTTTTGTTTTTATTTAGTAGATGGCCACTAACAACTGCAATAAATAACGCTACAGATAAAAAAAATTCGAAAATGTTCAAATTGTTGCATGGATTCAGTGTAAGTATTGTTCTATTACAAATTTCAATGATGTTATCTTTGTTTTTTGTAAACTTTTAATGTTCTTCATTCACATATTTTTTCCTAAAAGAACAATATCCCATTATCTATTTGAGATGCCACCAAACTAATATTTTCTGGACTTTCTGAAAAACCAATTAGTGCCATGCCTCTATCCATATAACCAGCCTCAGTTTTTTCTTTTTCAAAATTATCAATATAAAATTTCACTTCTGTTTCCGAACCAGACCTTCCTAAGACATTTTGGTACAGAGCATTAACATAATCAATATCAGAAAGATTTGAACCGTACTTATCCAAAAATTCCGGAGAAGCTAAAAAATTTTGTGCAACTTGATATAGATTCAATCCATTTTTTTCAATATCGTTGACATGATAAGAAACACCCTGCCCATCAGGCATTCTGGCAAAAGCTGCTTGGTACAACCTGTAAGCTTGTCCTGCAGTTTCTCCAGGGCCAGTATCAAGTGCTACAATTTGAATCATCGAATCACCGAATGTTACATCACCAAAACTAAGTCTTTCAATTCCTGTTATTAAATCATCTCCTTCTCCAGGGTTACCATCAATTAACCATGTTTCATCAGAGACTTGATTTAAAGAATAGTTGTCATATGCATAAGTTAATTTATAAACGTCAAAACCTGCACCACCTTCTACATTATCGCTCCCAGGCCCACCCTTAATAACATCATTACCATCTTCACCAAAAATAAAATCATTTCCCAAACCACCAGAAATTTCGTTATTCAAGTAATTACCTCTAATTACGTCGTTTCCACGACTTCCAATTACATTTTCAATCTCAGTATTATTAGAAAGCCAAATATTTGGAATTGCATATTCAGAATAATTGGAGTTGTTTCCGTATGTTTCAACTTCTTTGCCAACAAAACTACCAGAACCTGGGATTAAATTTATATTGAGACTATAATTACCATCATAAGAAATTGTATCGACACCATTAGGATCCCATATAGTTTCAAAATAAAACTGACCATCTCCAAAATAATAGGTTGTATCTTCGATTCCAAAAGACACATTTTTGCCATATAAGTGTTGAATTGCGGAAATATCATAGGACATAGGAGTAGATGGATAAATATTCAATCCTAAAACTGAACTGTCATTAGCCACATAGGTGTAACTCATTATTGTGTTGCTAATCTCATCCAAATTAGAGGAGAGTACAGACTTTGCCTCTGGAAGTGTTTCGAAGGGATGCTTAAGACCTAATGCGTGACCGAATTCATGAAGGGCTGTGTAATAGGCTAGTGATCCAGGTTTAAACTCAGAATTTTCGAATGTNCTAGTNACGAAACCACCAAAAAGATCGTTAGCATTTGAATTAAACCAAATATCACCTGAACTGGGGTAAAAATTACCNGGCAAATAAGCAAAACCNGTTGCNTCACCAACCAGACTNTGTACNTCAGAACTTAGTCCCAGTCTTATATCTCCGACAGTTGTTTCCGATTCTTCNACCTCCNTAAAAGTAATACCAGAAACTTGTGACCACTCAGAAATGACATTTCTAAGTGCAGTTTTTTGAANTAANTTGAACTCATCNAATGAACTCCATAAAATATTAGAGTTTGTTTCAGAGTCGTAATTGAAATCATCAAAAACAGAATTTTTATTTATAAAACTATAGGATAAGTCATAAGTATCTTGCAAATCATCAATAAACCATTTNTGCGNATAGATTAAAGAGTCTATAGTTTGCAGTTCTGACAAATTAGTATTGACAGCTGGGGTTGATTCAGTTGGACTTGGCATAAAAGTATAAACAAATCACTTCTAAATAATTTTAAATAACCATAACATNTGCACATCNAATCCAATGTGGGTTTTGTGTACTAAACATCAAAAATAAAGTTCAAAAATNATTACAACCAAAGAGATCCATATTGCCACTACAATGANTGCNCCGTAATAGACTGTTGGATGTTTTTTTTGCCTATCAAACCATTGCTGAGCAAGTGCTCTACACCTACCAAGAACTTTTACAGGAATNAGTTTTACTGCAAAAGTAACGGTTATAGCTAAAAGGATTAAATCATCTAATAGACCCAAAATGGGAATAAAGTCTGGAATTAAGTCTATTGGACTCAGTGCATATGCGACAACAAACCAGATAAATATTTTTATTAAGAAAGAAGTCTCAGGATGCTTGGTTGAGAACCATAAAGCTATAGAGTCTAACTTGAGAATATCTATGTAATTGTAAATTTTATTGACAAATGATTTAGTTGAAGACTTTAACAACATAGATACTATATATAATTAAGGTAAATTTTGTTTAAGATNAATAAAAAAGTAATACTACNNTCAGATTTTACATTAAAATCTGAAAAAAATTAAACTAAAATCTTGAANATGNTGTTANTGCAGTTCNAATTTTGAAATCATTTTTTTATCTTATAGTCTTTTAAAGTTACTAAACAAAACCAATCAAAAAAAATATTTTTTGTCGTTAATAGTCTTTAAGAAAATAAAATTATTTGGTACAAACATCGTAAATTTTTCATAACAAATAAAAAATTCAGTAATTAATACACTTCACNAAACTAGTNNAAGTTAAAAACTCATTAAAATTTAGAATATTGCANATACAGAATTAATAAATTTACAATTGANAAATAATTAATNGATATCTTTCTCAAACTATTCTGGAGTATTTCCATGAAATANTTNTAATCAAATAAATTCAACTATTTACAGGGGGTAACTATGTGGAAAACTTTTTGTTAAAAAAAGATAAGCACAACAG
>NHFB01000011.1 GCA_002170285.1 Betaproteobacteria bacterium TMED100 | reverse complement strand
ATGGATATTATTGGCGGCAAAGGTATTTGCCAAGGACCTTCAAACTTTTTAGCTGAAGCTCATATGCAAACTCCAATCAGCATAACTGTTGAGGGTGCTAATATTTTAACTAGAAGCCTAATTATCTTTGGACAGGGTGCTATCAGATGCCATCCGTATGTGCTCAAAGAACTTGAAGCAGCTCAAAATCCCAACGAGGAAGAGGCCNTAGAGAAATTTGATGCGGCGGTCAAAGATCACCTGTTAATGGTTTTTAGAAACTTTCAAAGGACATTATTATCAGGAATAACTGGCGCAAGATTTTTGAAAACTAACCCAAAAATTAANAGTGAATGTAAAAGATTTCTTCAANATGNTGATAGATTCTCNGCNGCCTTTAGTTTGGTTGCAGATTATTGCCTCCTTACTTTAGGTGGAAANCTCAAAAGAAGAGAAATGATCTCTGCCAGGCTNGGTGATATCCTATCNAATCTTTTTATGATTTCCGCTTGTCTTAAAAATTTTAAAGATAAAGGACAAAACAAAGAAGAGCTACCTGTAGTAATTGTTTCTTGTAAGATCTGTTTAAACGACATAGANAAAGCTTTTAATGATTTATTTCTTAATTTGCCTAATAAATTTATGGCTAGAGTCTTAAGGATGGTTGTGTTNCCTTGGGGTTCCGAAAAATTTCAACCCACTGATACTGAACTATTTAAAGCGTCACAACTAATAACTGAAAATGGAAAACCAAGAGCTAATCTTACAGCCGAAGTTTATATTAAAAAAACATCTGACAAAGAAATTTTAAAAGATGAACCAATTAGTTGTATTGATGCTGCTTTGGATGCCACTATACTTTCTGAACCTATTGAGTCCAAAATCAGAGCTGCAGAAAGAAAGGGTCGTTTTATAAACAATCCNTCAGCAAACGTGCGAGATTTGGCTTTTGAAGCCTTCAAAGAAAACGTTATNACAAAGGATGAGTATAAGATTCTTCATAACAAGAATGAGTTGAGAGACATGATTATTCATGTAGATGTGTTTGACTCAAACCTAAAAAATGTAGTTTTAACAGTTGAGAAACCTCTTGCCAAAGCCGCTTAATGATGAAAAAAAAATGAATAAGCCTGTTTATATTATTGATGCATCAAGGACACCTTTCTTAAAAGCTCAAAGTAAATTAGGTCCTGGGCCTTTTAGTGCTAGTGAGCTAGCAGTGCAAACAGGAAAAAATCTATTACTCAGACAAAAAATAACTTCATCAAATATTGATGAAGTCATAATCGGTTGCGCAATACCAAGTGTCGATGAAGTAAATATTGCCAGAGTAATTAGTTTAAGAATGGGGTGTGAAGAAAAAATTCCTGCATGGACAGTTATGAGAAACTGTGCCAGTGGTATGCAAGCTTTATCATCTGCATCATATTCTATTCAACTTGGACATTCGGAAATTGTTTTAGCGGGAGGCACAGAAGCGTTATCACACTCACCACTATTATTTTCTGCAGAAGCAACCCAATGGTTTGCAAGATTTTCCTCCTCAAAGGATATAAGAAGTAAATTGATTCAAGCATCAAAATTTAGACCTAAAATGCTCATGCCGATAATTGGTATTCTCAAGGGTTTAACTGATTCAACAATTGGTTTAAATATGGGGCAAACTGCAGAAAACCTTGCAACAAAATTTTCAATATCAAGAACTGATGCGGATGAATACTCTTTGAGAAGTCATAAAAATTCTGCCGAGCATGAACAGCAAATCCATTCAAAGCAAATAACGTCAATTTATAGTTCAGATGGTATGTTTTTTAACAAAGATGATGGAGTTAGACCAACTCTAGAGATGAGTAATTTAAAAAAATTAAAACCTGTTTTTGATCGTCCTGACGGTACTGTGACAGCTGGAAATAGTTCGCAGGTCACTGATGGCGCATGCCTTTTTATTTTGGCTTCTGAAAAAGCAGTTAAAAAGTTTAATNTAGAACCAATCGGTGCAATCATAGACGAAAACTGGGCTGGATTAAATCCCGCAGAAATGGGTTTGGGTCCCATACATGCATTACTGCCCATAATGAAACGCAATAAAATCGATAAATCTTCAATTGATTTTTGGGAAATTAACGAGGCTTTTGCAGCGCAAGTACTTGCTTGCCAAGCAGCATTGGACGATGAGGAGTATTGTAAAAATCACTTTGGTCTTAAGGAAAAATTTGGTTCTATTGATTGTCAAAAATTGAATGTAGCTGGTGGAGCAATTTCCTTAGGGCATCCAGTAGGTGCAAGTGGTGCAAGAATAGTACTTAATGCTTTACAGCTACTCAAAGACAAAAAAGGCTCNAAAGCAATGACCTCTATTTGTATTGGTGGTGGTCAGGGTGGAGCCATGTTAATAGAAAGTTTTCAATAATGGTGAAAAAATTTTTTGATTTAAATAACTTTTCATCAACTAACTGGAAGCTTAGCATTGATAATGAAAAGATACTTTGGGTAACACTTGATTGCCCTGGCAGGTCAGCCAACATTCTCAGTAATTCTGTAAGAGATGAATTGGATACCTTTATTGACAGCTTCAGCCCTCAAAATGAAGTCAATGAGCACTTTAGAGAAGTCACAGGCATTGTTTTCAAGTCAAATAAAGCTTCTGGCTTTGCTGCTGGTGCAGATATAACTGAGTTTAAAGCTTTATCGGGTACTGCAGACTTTATTGAAAAAAGTAGGAAGATGGTTATTGATGGATGGAATTTATACAATAAATTAGAAAAGCTTTCAAATGAGATACCTACTGTCGCTTTAATAAATGGATTTTGCATGGGTGGTGGGTTTGAATTTGCATTGGCTTGTAAATATATTGTTACGATTGATCAACCGAAAACAAAAATGGCGTTACCAGAAGTACAGTTAGGAATTTATCCTGGCTGGGGGGGCATTAAAAGACTGCCCTATCGAACTGGAGTTTTAGCAGCATTTGATTTAATGTTGACAGGCAAAGCAATTGACTCCAGAAAAGCAAAAAAAATAGGTTTGTCAGATTTCTCTGCACCTCAACGTGTTGCCATGTCAACTTGTAAAAGACTGATTAATATTCAACCCCCTAGAAGAAAACTTTCATTCTTTAATAATTTACTGCTCGGATTATTCAGACCTGTTGTAAACAAAATCTTACTTAAACAAGTCAAGAAAAAAGTACGCGCTGAACATTATCCAGCTCCATATGGGATTTTAGAACTTTGGAATAAACACGATGGAGATCCAAGTGTCGATTTATCGATTCATGACAAAATAATTGGATCCGATACAACAAAAAACCTCATACGAATTTTTTTCCTGCGTGAAAGATTAAAATCTATTGGAAAAGTAAAAAAAGACTCTCATGATAATAAATTAAAACATGTTCATGTCATTGGTGCAGGTACTATGGGGGCAGATATAGCAATTTGGTGTGCAATCAACAATTTTCATGTGACTCTTCAAGATACCTCCGAATCCCAAATGGGAAAAGCTGTTCTTAACGCAAACAAAAGTATAAAAAGAAAAATAAAAGATAAATCACTCGCACAAAAAACTGTTGATAGGCTTATACCTGATGTTTCTGGTCACGGTATTAAATATGCAGATGTCATCATAGAGGCAATTATCGAAAACTTAGAGGCGAAACAAAATTTATTCAAGAAAATTGAATCCCTTGCAAAACCAACTGCCATTCTTGCTACCAACACATCAAGCATTCGAATTGAAGAAATTGCTTCACAATTATCTTCACCNGANAGATTGATTGGAATTCATTTTTTTAATCCTGTCAGACAAATGCCTCTTGTCGAAGTTATCAAAACAGAAATTGTCGACATAAAAACTGAAAATGCCGCTTATGATTTCGTAAACAAAATAGGAAAATTACCACTACCTGTTAAAAGCAGTCCTGGATTTCTCGTCAATGCAGTTTTGGTACCATATCTCCAGAATTCAATGAGATCTATTGACGGGGGGTATAAACCTGAACAAATAGACCAGGCGATGAAAAAATGGGGAATGCCTATGGGACCACTCGAACTAATTGATGTAGTTGGACTTGATATTTTAGCTGCTGCAGGTAAAACAATGCTGAAAGCTGGTGATATTCCTCAATGNTTGAAAGAATTGATCCAAAACAAATATTTAGGGAAAAAAACCAACAAAGGATTCTATGATTGGAATAAAGGTAAAAAACTCAAAAGAAAATACAAACCATTAAATCCAACCGAATCCTTTCAACTGGCTGAAAATCTCATTTCNCCTCTCATAAAACAGACTGAAAAATTGGCAAAATCTGGTGTCGTTGAGAGCTCAGAGTTGGCTGATGCAGGTGTGATTTTTGGAACTGGCTTTGCTCCATTTAGAGGTGGTCCAATAAATTATCAGAATAAAAAAAATAATGAAAAAATTGCTGGTATTTAAAGATCTCAATTCTAATTAAGGTTTTCCACCCATTCTTCTTAATGCATTAGGCCGAAAGTCAGAAATTTTAGCTTCAAAGCCAAATTTGATTGGTGTTTTAATTTTGTTGTCTAAACCAGTCAGTAAGTAAGATTTCTTATATAGATCGTGATAGATGCTTAATCTATAAAAGGGAATATTAAAATCATATGACTGTACAAGTCCATGAATAGCAAATCTCCAAATTTCCCCTTCNTTNGTNAACACTTCTTCCATAACGACAGCCCAACTATCCTCATCAATATAAAAAATTCTCTCATTGTAAATATGTCGCATTCCTTTTTTTAAAGTTGCCTTTACAATCCAGACTCTGTGGTGTTCAAAACGCATTAATGAAGAATTTACCGAGCCAATTTTAACTATTTCATCATAACTAACTTTTTTATCACCAACTTTATATGTGTTGTAAGGAATAATAAGAGTTTTCTTTCCTATTAATTTCCAATTATATCTATCGGTCGCTCCATTAAATCCGTCAACTTGATCAGCAGTAATCATTCCTTCAGAACCATTCCCAACTCCATCATAAGCGACATCAGGTGCTCTTCTCACTCTTCTTTGAGCTGCTGAATAAATCCAGGTAGATCGTTTTTCAAGGAGAAAATCTATTGGTTCATGAACAAGCAAAATATCCCCTTTAAGACTTCTAGGCTCAGTAAATCGAGCTAATGCGAAAAACAACATATTAGAATCTTTCGAATTGATATTTCCTTGATAAACTTTCTTTGACCATACTCCTATTCGACTATATGTTCCATCTGACCTGACTGGAAATACATGCGAAGTTCTTTCAATACTTCCACCCTGAAATCTGAAAAGGTGGTTTTTTATAACCTCTAAACCAGATTTGGGTTTAATAAACGGGGAATAATAAATATTGCCAGCATTGTTGCTTTGTATATCTTTCAAACTAGAGTTTTTTAGTATTTTTTTTCGAATTTTTTCAGGATAATTTATACTTCTGCGGGAGGGATACAAATAAATCTTAAAGTTAGAATTTTGTTTTAATAATTTTTTCAAACCCAAAGTCAAAAATTCTTCGTACTTGCTAATTTTTTCATGGTTGATTATGTCAATAACCTTATCATCATTAAAAGGATCAACTAGGCCCATTTCAGNTGACCAATTTTTAGGAGAGCTCTTTAAACCTCCTTCCCATTTTGGTACTAGCCCATCTGAACTTCCATTTTTAAATGCGCCTATATAAGTTAATTCATTATTCTGAGCAAAAGAATTACTTAAAAAAAAAGTAAAATAAAAAAAAATTAAACTAAAAAATTTTCTCATCATTCGAAATTATTTCTTTCTGCTAAATAGGCATTTTTTTGTAAATTAATTAAAGCATGAAAATATTCTTTCTCTAATTTTTCAACGATACTTTTAACCGAATCTACTGAATCAATTGAGCCAACTCCTTGGCCTGCACTCCAAATATCTTTCCAAATTTTTGCACCTTTTTTATCAAATTTAGCAAAATTCAATTTTTTTGAAAATTTTTCCATCATAAACAAACATGCAAGTTTTATTTTATTTGTAAATGGCTTATTTATAGGATCAAACCCAGCATTTATGACGCTATTTCTCAAATAATTACCTGGTATTCCTGTAAACATGTCTGTATAAATAATATCTTTTGCATGTGACTCTAAAATCATTTCTTTGTATTTATAAGAAGCTATAGACTCTTTTGATGCAATGAACCTTGTTCCCATATAGGCGTAGTCAGCACCCATTGCTTGTGCTGACAAAATATGTTCACCCTTTGTTATAGCTCCTGCCAAGACAACTGGACCATCGAAAATTCTTTTCACTTCAGAGACAAGCACCATTGGATTTATTTTTCCTGCATGCCCACCTGCACCACCTGCAACTAAAATNAGACCATCTACATTAGCTTTTATAGCTTTTTCAGCATGCCTGATATTTACAATATCGTGAAAAACTAAGCCTCCATATGAATGAGCAGCACTCACCACCTCATCTGGTGGTCGTAGACTTGTAATCATTATTGGAACTTGTTTTTTCACACAAATTTTCAGATCTTTTTCAAGCCGTTTATTTGAAGAATGAACTATTTGATTGACCGCAAAAGGTGGTATTTTTGAAGTGCTTTTATCAAATGATTCCTTAGATTTAAAATCAGAAATTCCTGAATCTATTTTATCCAGCCATCGTTCTAATTCTCCCTCACCTCTGGCATTGAGAGCGGGGAAAGACCCCACGATACCTGCTTTACACTGAGCTAAAACTAATTCTGGATTTGAAATAATAAATAGCGGCGCTGCAATAACAGGTAGTTTGAGGGTTTTTTTTAAATCATCAACTTTCATCTATAACTTTCAATTTAAATATTTTTTTTATCCACGTTTAAAATTTTGGCAATTACAGGAACAAAAATAATTGCTCCAATCATATTAAAAAAAAGCATAAAACCAAGCAAAAGACCCATATCTTGCTGAAATTTTAAATCTGACCATACCCAACTTAATACTCCGATACTCATTATTAAGGCAGTAAATATTGAAGCAGAACCTCTCTGTTTGAGGCTAACNAAATACGCATCACTCAATGATTGATCGTGTAATTTAATGCCATGAGAAATTCTTTCGAAAAGATAGATCCCATAATCCACTCCGACCCCAACACCCAAGGCAATAACCGGTAAGGTGTTAACTTTTATGCCGATAGTCAAAAAAACCATTAATGCATTACAAGCCATTGTTACTAGTAACAATGGCAAAACAATGGAAAGAGTTATTGAAAAGGAGTTAAAAACAACTAAACACAATATTGAAACAGCTACGAATAGAGCAAAATTTACTAATATTTCGGAAGTTGCAATTACCTCATTTGTCGCAGCCATTACTCCAGCGTTACCCATTGCTAGCTTGTAGTTAATCAAATTCGTATTATTTGTTTTTGCATATTTTTTAACATCATCAACAACACTGTTTATTGTCATTGATTGATGATCGCGTAAAAAAATTGTTATTGGTAATGCTGTACAACCTGCNTTCATATAAGCATTACCCAATCTTGTGGCATAACCCACACCTTGAGCAATCTGTATTGAAGTTTCAGGAACAACTCTCCACCGAACGTTATTTTCAGAATAAGATTGGTTAATTTTTCTTACTAGACCTGCCATTCCTTGAACAGCAATTACATTTTCATTTTGTCTCATTACAAACTCAAATTCATCAATAGACTCCATGACTTCTTTATTCAAGCATGGTGAATCTTTGCCATTAAGCTCAACAATTACTTTTAATGAATCAACCGCAATGTCAAATGAATTAGTGATTGCCAAAACATCTTTGTTATATCTTGAATCTTCTCTTAATTCGGGAACACCAATCCCTAAATCACCGATCTGAATTTTTTGAGCATAAAAAAAACAAAAAAATGAGACTATGGTAAAAAGAATTAATATGAATATACTATTTCTAAAAATTAATATTTTTTGTAATATCGACCAAAACTTATCAGCTAGTTTTCCATTTCCAAGAGACTTGTATAATTTTGAATTTTCAGGAAAATACGACAGAAGAATCGAAAGTAGAAATTTGTTTGAAACTATCATCAACAAAACACCAAGTGTTGCGGTTATNACTAATTCNCTAACAATATCAATTTCTACGACTGCAATAACACCAAAACCAATTGCATTTGCAAGCAAAGCAGTCGTCCCAGGTATAAAAAGACTTTTGAATGCTAACCGAGATGACTCGAGTCTACAATTTCCACTTAAACCCTCATTTTTCCATGCGTTAACCATCTGAACAGCATGAGAGATTGCAATTGAAAATATTAAAAATGGTATCAAAATAGACATGGGATCCAAAGATAAGCCCAAAATTGGCATTAAACCAAGTAACCACACCACAGGAACCAATGAACAAATAAGAGTATATAAGGTCAATAGAAAAGACTTAAAATAAATTACCAGCAAAATCATGATTAACAGAAAAGCATAACCAAAAAAAATAATCACTCCTGATGCTCCATCAGCAATATCACCAACTGCTTTGGAATAGCCAATAATATGAACTTTTAACTCATCGGTTTCATATTTTTTTCGAATATTTTCAAGAGATTTTGCAATTTTAAATACATCAACGGTATTTCCTTTTTGATCTTGATCCAGAATTGTGGCAACGACCAGAGCAGATGATCCATTTCGTGCGACTATCCTGCCGTTCCAATTGGACTTTAAAACATTTTCTCTAATTTTAATTATTTGACTCTCAGCTCCAGAAAAATCAGCTGATATTATGTTGCCAGCTCGAAACCCTTCTTCGACAACTTCAACAAACCTTACATTTGGAGTAAACAATGACGTGACCGAACTTCTTTCAATCCCATCAATAAAAAATACGTCTTCCGTTATTTCTTTTAGAATGTTGAGAGACGTATTTGTATAAACAGAATCGTTGGCAGGAGTAATTGCGACTATGATTTTATTTGCACCACCAAACGATTTTTTATACTCAGAAAAAACCTTCATATAATCATGATTGACAGGTACAGTTTTTAAAAAATCTGCACCTGTTTTAATATTAGAACTTGAAAATCCTAAAGCAATAGTTAAAACTACAAACATGAACAAAAGAGACTTTCGACGAGAAAAAATAAAACTCGCAAAGGAATTTACAAAGTTTTCTAAAAAACCAATGTTATTTTTCATTTTTTTTATCTAGGGTTTCTTCATTTCTGATTTAAAACAAAACCACCATTCAAACCGACTAGATAGACTGAGCCGTTATTTAGTTCAACTCCAGCATTCACGATTTTCAAAGGTGCGATTATTTGTGAAAATAGATTTGTTTTCTTGCCAACTATTCCACCATCACCAAAAAATAAAAGCGAATCATTTTTAAGCGCAAGAGCAGATGTCCATGTTGTTATTGAGTTTGTTTTTAGATTTCTCCAAATGTATTTACTAGGCTCAGCATTATTACTTAAATTATAAAATTCGAAAATATTACCTCTCATACCATAAAGAAAAAAACTATCTTTTTTGCCTTTAACAATTCCAAAATATGAACCTTTGTATTTGGAATCAATCTTTTCCCAACTTTCCTCTTTTGGCTTTCTCAGAATAACAGTTCCTGCTTCACCAACTACAATGAGTCCAAAAGATGATTTAATAACATCATATAAGTGCCAATCAAACTCAGGAGAAATTATTTGTTGTTTTTTCCATGTTTTGCCGTTATTAGTAGATTCAAGAAATAGGCCCCATGCCCCAACAATAACAATATGATTGTCGTCAACAACCCTCACTCTCAATAAAGAGTCATCATTGTTTAATTTAGGCACATTTACTTGAGTAAACTCCATACCAGAATTTTCAGTACGATAGACTGTTCCCTTATGACCGACGGCAATAGCAGTTTTGTTATTTAAAAATACTACTGAAGTAAGTGTTGGTTTATTTTTAACTTGAACACATTTCCAACTCTTCCCCTCATTATTGGACCTAAATACCAAACCTCTTTCACCAACGCTAATAAGATTATTTTTATTTTTTGTAATATCAAGAAGAAAAGTTTTACCAATGTTGTAATTGACCGCTGTTGAATCACTTGCTAATACTTTAGCCGGGGGGGGAAAATAATTAAGGATGAAAATAAAAAAAAGGCCGGTAGTATACCGGCCTGCAGATTTTACATGATCATTAGCGAGTTCCACGTCTTCTTAGAGCATCTGGTTGGAAATTTGACCAACGTTCATTAATATCAAATGTAATAGGTTTTTTAACTTCATTATCTAAGTGTGTTACAAGATAATTTCCGTTAGTTAAATCGTGCCAAATTAAAATATTGGGCCAAGGAACCAATTTGTCATACGCTTGGATTAGACCATGAATACCGACTCTCCACAGGTTACCTCTAACATCGTAAGAATCCTCACCAAGAATGGCCCAACTATCTTCGTCTAGGTAAAAAACACGCTTTCCATAAATATGTTTGCTGTCGGATTTAAGTGTCGCTTCCACTACCCAAACTCTATGAAGTTCATAACGCATTAAGTTAGCGTTAACAGTACCATCACCAATGACGTCAGCATACTTGTATTTTTTGTCTGTAACTTGATACGTATTATAAGGAACATACAACTCTTTTCTACCAACTAATTTCCAGTTATAACGATCAGTCGCTCCATTAAACGCGTTGTACTGATCTGTTGTTCTCATGCCTTCAGTACCATCTGCAATGTTATCGTATTCCAAATCTGGTGCCCTCCGAACTCGTCTAGCACCAGCACTGTATATCCAAGCGGCTCTGCGGTTTTTCATCGTATCGACAAAATCGTGAACTAAGTACACGGTTCCAACTAGAGTTGAAGGCGCTGTAAAATTAGCATAAAAAGCGTAATTTAATCCCTTATCAACTTGAGATGGTTTCATACCCTGTGCCATGACACCTTTGTCTCGGAAACCGACACGGTAATATTTTTTCCCTGGCCTAACTGGAAACCATGAATATTCTCTTTCGTAACCGTTACCAAGATATCTCATCAGGAAATTGTAAATTGCTTCCTCGCCGCTTTTGGGTATAGGAAACGGTATATGAGACACATTTCTACCTACAATACTGTGAGACACTATTCTAGCCTTGCCAACTTCTCTCATTACATCTGAAATAATATCATCTGGAAGAACTGTTGTTCGATGGGTGGCATACACAGGCATCCTGAAATTTTTAACTGATTTAAGAAGTGCGCCNTGCCCATCTGAAAGATATTTTGAATACTTCGAAGAATTTTCTTTGGTAATTGTGAACAGTGGTTTTTCACTGGAGAATGGATCACTATAACCACGATTTTTTTCCCAGTTGGAAGGAGGTGCTTTTAAACCTCCTGTCCAAGGTGGAATTGTACCCGATGAATTACCTTCCTTAATCGCTCCAGAGTAAGTTAAACCTTTATCACCGAGAACACTTATTGGGAAGATCAAAGAAACAAAAATAACAACAAAACGAGAGCTAGAAAACATAATTTAATCTTTCTGAACTTTGATATACGAAGATCTAGAATGAAGTGCTAAATACAATGCTTGTAAAATCACGATCTCTCAATGCATCATAATCAGAGGAATCAGCATGATATACATATCCAATTTCAATATTGTGTCTTCTATCAAAGTTAAATCTTCCATTTAAACCAATTGACATTCTATCCTCCAAAAACTGCGAATCGGCAGAGGTTCCACTTACATCATGACGGATAGATAGTGTTGGAAAGAAAGTTGCTGAACTTCCAAAGATGCTNGGGTATTCTCCACGAATTCTTAACCTATAACCCCAAGAATTTTCAGTAACATATCCCTCGTTTTTGGCACCCTCAGGATGAGCATTGCCTAGAGAAGTATTTCCATACAAAAGATGTTGACCATAACCAAAAATAAAATGTCGACCATATCTATTACCTGTGTAGGAATCNCCGATATTAACCTTTTGATAGCCCAATTCACCAACAAAAACAGTCTGAGATGAACCTAACATTCTAGGAAGTACTTTAATTCCATTAAGCTGGATTTGTAGCTTATGAACTCTGTCGTATCCAGGAACCTCGGTACCAGCAGCACTAATAGCCCTTACTGCATCCGCACCAGCAGGACCTACTCCTAATAAAAGACCAGATAGAAGGTCATTTGCATTTCTTTGAACAGGCTGGTTAGGAATAAAACTAACTTCAGATCCAATCGACCAACCAGAAACATTTGTTGTGTAAGAGACTCCAAACAATTCAGTTCCGCCAGGATACTCCCAAAAACCAGTACCTGGTGTCAATGTGATACCAGCACCAGCTGCGCCAGCAACTGTTGCAGCAATTGGATTGAGTAAATTTGTTGGATTAAGTGCTGCTCCAATTGCTCCTCCAAGTGCCCTAATATTAGAACCTGAGCGGCCTGATATATATGGAATTCTTGAACTATACTTCATAAAATAAAATCCGAGTTCACCATCAAGTTTTTCAACTGGCAATCTCAAGGCAACTCCAAATTGATCTGAATCAGGCCCATCTTTTCCCTCAGACATTGGGACTGATAGACCATTAGCGAGCGAAACTGGATTATTCAATCCAGGTAAAGTTGAAATTGTTGAAGAACAGGGTTGACCAGCAGACGTAGTGATCTGAAATTCAACTGGGGACCAATATGTACCACAACTATCAATATTTGCGGGAGACCATTCAAATTGATAAAACGCCTCAAGTGACTTTCCACCACCAAGTCCAAGATTCATTGACAGTGATTTAACCGGCAAAAAAGCATCCCTGACTTCTACTCCAGGTTTCCTTAAGGCATTTAAATCTATTGGATTGATTTGGTTTATACCTTGAACAAAAAGACTCTCTCCCCAATTAATAACTTGATTACCGAGTCTTAGTTGCATTGGGTAACCACTGACGTCAAAGGTGTTATAGACGTAAGCATCGAGAATTGTTGCACCAGAAAATTTACTAAGGTGAGCAAAACCATTATCAGATAATGGTTGGCCTTGTGCATAATTGCTACCACCATTTCCTTGATTTACTCCATCTCCCTCTAAAGCAAAATCTGTCCATGCCCTTATTCGAGTAAACAAACCCATGTCATCTTTTCGCAAGGAGTAATCAATAGTAGCTTTGAGTAAATTAGCAAAAGCATCTCCCTTACTATAGTTTACATTACCACTGTCGGTGTTTGTTGATCCAAAACCGATTTTGCTAAGTCCAGCNCGAGCACCTGAAGGTGCACTGTACAGAGAATTATCGGGTTCTTGAGCTCTATAACTAGCACCGAAAGACAAAGTTGTATCTAATGAACCACTCCAACCGTTATTAGGATCCAACTCAAGAGCCAATGAATTTGAGCTAATAGCACAAAACGATATGGCCAGTAATATGGCCTGTATAAAATTCAAGTAAATAGTAGAGTTTTTGTTAGAAGAAATCGAATCTTTCTCATGCGAAAAACTGTTAGCAAAAAGCATAATTGTCTCCAGTGATATTACATTTGTCTTACTGTTCTGTTACGGCTATAGTGCATNTATGTTTATTATTGGTGCAATTTTTATTTTATGACTAAACCAACTCAATTATAACTGCAAAAAGATACAACTAAAACTATATACAATATCAGGGGAAAAATAATGCTTAATTCATATACAAAAACAACTGTTAGGCAATTGTTGCAAAAAAATTACTATTTACAAGCAACTAAAATTTTTTTAATTTTTTCTACTTCTATATTGTTGGTTTCATGTGGTGGAGGTAGTAGCACTGGTGGATCATCAAATTCATCGATAGATAGAATGATTGTGTTTGGAGATAGCCTCACAGATGCCGGAACATTCGGCTACAAGGCAACNATACAAGGTTCAGCAGCAACTGGTGTTAATTCCGCTCAAGTCTTCACAGATCTAATCGCAACCAATAAAAGTTTATCCGCACCTTGTAATTATTATGTTGGCACTCCTGATAACGTTTATGCAGCAACTTTTACTGTGAATCCAACTTCGGGCTGTACAAATTTTTCAAGTCTAGGCGGAAGAGTTATTTACAGAGATGCAACCTCTACACCAACAAGTACTGACCCAAGGGGCCTANCAGTTCAAATAAGCACCGCAGCTGCTGTTTTGGGAGGCTACACTTCAAAAGATTTAATTATTGTTGGTGCTGCTGGTAATGACTTTGCAGATTTGTTTGGTGCAGCTCTTGCAGTTTTAACGACTACTGGAGCTACCCAAACTGCAGCGCTCTCATCATTTGGAACTTTTGTTTCGGCAATTATTCCAGCCGCAACTGTTAATGCAACGCTTGCTTCTGTTGTTGATTCAGCAACACTTTCCTCTGCACTGGCAAGTCTCGGGGCGGCATATTCTGCTGGACTTGCTACTGGTCTTAACTCAGCAATTGAGTCTGGAATCATTAATATGGGTGGTGAAAAAATAGTTCTTTACAGCTCTGCACCAGTTACATCAACTCCAAGGTTTGCTGTCATTCTTAGTGCAATAGAAGCATCGTCAGGAGCCGCTGCAAAATCATTGATTGAAAACTTATTTAACGATTGGAATGCAACTTACAACTTAACTCAAGAATCACTGGCCTTGAGTAGCGATAAGATAATTTTTTACGATGTTTATGACGCACTAAATAAGTATCAGGCGTCACCAACTTCTTATGGATTTTCTAATGCAAGTGATCCAGCATGCCCGATTGTTGGTGTGGGTGCAGGAGGACCAGAATATGACTTAAAAACTTGTACTCAAGCGGCTGCTCAAACAGCAGTTGGAGCTAACTATTCGACCTATCTTTTTTCTGACAATTTTCACCCTTCTCCCTTTACCTACACGGTAGTTGCCTCAGAAATCTTAAGTGAAATGTCTAATCAAGGGTGGTAAAAAAATATTTTATTAATATGATAAAGAGTTAAAGCCTTGACTAAATTATGGCAACCCCAAGGCTTCATCTCCACCCCCACCAGAGGGCGGTTCAAAGTATTTAATGAACGTTGCTCTGTAAAACCCGCCCTTTATCATCATGATAGAGTTTGCACCTTTATCACATAATTCTGGACCAAAAAAACGAAATGTATATGGTGGCCTCGGCATATAACTTGAAACATACACCACGGCTAAAGGTCTATTTCCTTGAGTAGCGATTACCTTATCAGAGTCAACGCCCTCAAATGTTACTCCTGGAAGCGGAAGACACGTTGCAGGCAAAACTTGATTACAAATGAACAAAGACACTAAAAATAGTATCAATTTATATTTATTTGGAAAACGACTCACAGGCACTCCCTTCACCTATAAGATATCGGCATCAACAGAAGAAAATTAACTTTTTTTACTTTAATTCAGAGGCATATTTTAAAAGAATTTCACGTCTTTCAATTTTGGGTAATCTTGATAATTGTTCAACTTCTTTATAAAAATNAATCCAGTTGTAATTGTTTCTAATGATGAGTGCTGTAAATCCTGGAGTTAAGTCTTCGTAAAGTCCAATCATGCCTAAATATGCATTATTGAGAGAACTAACCCATTCGATATATTCAGCCTTTTTTTGTACCTCAAAATTACTTACAAAAGAAAAAGATAGAAGTTTTTTACGTAATGAGGCCATTATTAGATCTTTCTCTAACTTCATCTCTGCTGGGAGTTTTTTTGTTTTATACAGAGTTCTTAAATCAGAACTGACTTTACTAAGCAAGTTATTAAAGTCAGCTCGTCTTTGTAGATCTGTTTTGTAAACGGCGAGGTCAGAAGCACTTCTGTTGATTTTTAACCATGTATCAACTCCAACTCTTTCAACAGCAGTTGCAAAAGCTTCGTTAAAGGAAGAATCATCTTTTACATAAATTTTTTGATGGGCAAGTTCATGAAAAATCAAGCCTACTAAATAAGTATCCGAACCGTATATAAAAGTATTTAGTAAAGGATCACCCCCTAACCAATTAGACCAACCCAAGGTAGAATATGCAGGGACATCAATTATAGCGACTTCAAGTTTGTTTTCAGATTGTTTTTTTTTTGCAAATTTCTCAGCATCTTGAAAAGAATAAAATCCTTTATAAGATACACATCCTGCAATTGGGAAACACCAAGTCTCAAGTTTCAATGAAAACTCATTTGCAACAACGACATTCCATACAACTGCTTCTCTTCCCAAATTTGTATAACGAGAATAACTAGAATTGGCAGGTAGTTTTAAATTTTCAATAGCAAAAACTTTTGCAGATTTAGCTAACAAAAGTTTTTGTTTTAACAGGTCAGAAGTAGTTGGTTTTTTAATAACCTCATCAACCAAGTCAGATTTTGATAAAACATGAAAATGACCATTTACGATTTGTAAACCGTATGAAATAGTGCTACANCCAGAATTAAAAACAAAACAAAAACAAATTAAAGACAGTAAAAAAAACTGTTTGATTGTACCTTGCAATCTCATAAGATTTTAATACTTTACATTGATAATAATGGCATCAAATCTTTTCTAATTTCAATGACATTAGTCTGAGGCGCAAAACGCTTTACAACTTTGCCTTTTTCATCTAACAAAAATTTAGTAAAATTCCACTTTATAGTCTCAGATCCTAATACTCCGGGTGCTTGTGACTTTAAAAATTTGTAAAGAGGATGAGTATTGTTTCCATTAACTTCTACTTTTTCAAAAACTGGAAAAGTAACGTTATATTTTGTTTTACAAAACTGAATTATCTCCTCACTATTTCCAGGTTCCTGAGCACCAAATTGATTACATGGGAACGCGAGAATTTCAAACTTATGATCTTTTAACTCTTCATAAAAAGATTGAAATTGCTCGTATTGAGGTGTGAACCCACATTCGCTAGCAACATTGACAATTAACAGACAATTGCCCTGATAATCTTTGATATTTTCAGACTTGCCATTAATTCTTATAATTTCAATATTCGGTAACATTATTTAATTCCCATTAAACTTTTAACTTTTTTGCTAGCAGTTTTCGGAAATAGAGCTGGAATCAGTCCATGTGCAAAAGCTAAAAATGAAGCATAGGCAAGACTTCCACCAAAACTCCACGCCCTGCTCAAGTGTTTAAAATAATTTTCATCAGCTTCTTTTAAATGCTTTATGGAGGATTCAATCATTAATTTCCTAACTTATAAATATTTAACACTCATATAGTATCTATAAAAAAATGAGGTTGTGTAAATTTGTAAAAAGTTTTTAAGAGCCAAGCCAAATGCCGTCTTCAATTTGACTTGCGACCAAAGTCATATTTTCTGGACTCTCAGAAAAACCAATTAGCATGGAAGCTCGGTCCATCCAAAGAGCATCATCTACCGGTTTTACTAATCTGTCCAAATAATAGGCCACTTCTGAATCTGCGGGTTGTCTGTCTAAAACATTTTGATACAAAGACTTTATAAACGGATTATCCTCAAGATCTATGTCATAGGTGGTGGAAAATTCAGGNGAAGCCAAAAAATTACCAGCTATTTGATGTAAAACAAGACCATGTGTCTCTATATCATTAACGTGATAATTNACTCCACTAGAATCGGGTGTTCTGTTNAATGCAGCTTGATAAAGCCTATATGTCTGGCCAGCATTTCCATCCGTATCAAATGCTAGCGTTCCATCAGCAAATTCAACCCGTTCAATATTTGATATTGTGTCGGTTCCCTCCAACCCCAAATTATCTTGAATTAAATAAGTATCCAATTGCTTGATCACTGTGAAATCAAAGTAAGAACCAACATACTGAGCTTCATCTGAACCATCACCACCATCTAAAATATCGTCTCCTGAACCTCCAATTAATGTATCAGACCCTTCTCCACCATTGACAACATCGTCGCCTGCTCCACCATCAAGATAATCATCACCAGAGGTGGATGCTATCGAATCATCACCATCACCTCCATANATTACGTCATCATCATCACCCAATAATATATCTTGAACACCATCATCACCAACAACTATTTGACTTCCATTACCACCTCTAAGAGTGAAGTCNCCAAGTACTAAAATTTCTGTTGAAGAAACCCCAGAGACATTATCTAAACTAATATAGAATCCATCAGCATCTTTACTATCATCTCCAACTAATACAAAACTAGAATCTTCAGCTAGTTGAATAGAAATCTCGTTTTGATCAACATCCGAGGGAAGGTTTCCAGTAAAGTCAAAAGTTTTCATTTTTGGAAGATACAATTCATCATCAGTAGATGAAGTATTTTGGGCCGACATTACATTTGTAAAATCGGTAAATGCCTCATAAGCTGCCTCAGTTCTAGTTTTTCCAATAGAACCTGCTAAAACTTCAACAAATTCATCAAAATTATCAATTGGTGCATCAACTCCATAAACTGCTAGTTCTAGTGAAGCATCAATAGAAATATTTGAGGTTAATAATTGACCAGCAGACGCAAAATCATCCAATTCAATAGAAATTGTCCCATTACTAACAAATGAATTTAAGATTTTTTTGTCTATTTTTGAGTCACCGTAAACCAATATATTTGTTTCCAAACTCACTCCAGTTTGGAGTAACTTTGAGGATGCTTCATTGATTGTTGGATCACTTGGCAATGCACTTAATTTTGTGTTGACTTTTGAGAGTGTTGCTAGATCCTCTTCAATCCTTGTCTTGAAAGTTGTTGTCGATGTGCTTCCAAGTACTTGTCTGTCACCAGATAAATCAAACCCTTTTTCTGCCTCTATTACAGATAAAGAATCAAGGCCAATTGTTTGAGCAGTATCTGAACTCAAAGTAAACTCCATCAATCCTAATTCATTGGTGACACTATCTGCTGATAAAGTAAATTCCCAAAGTGAAAAACTTGTTGGAGTTGACAGTGATGATGGGGCAGTTGCTATTCCCAAAACTTTAGTTTCAACTCCTGAAGCAGTTGTATCATCTGTCTCCTCAACTAATGTGGGTTCTCTAGTTTCAACATAAAAACCTTTCATCTGTTGATTAACTGGATTCCAAAGATTTCCATTAGTGGAGTGCAATGAAAAAAAATGTTGATCAATACCTGGAATCAACCACATATTGGATTGCAATCCAATAGCATTNGTTTCAGTTTTGACCAAATCAAAATCATCAGGACCTGGTTGAACCATAAAGGCAGGTACCAGAAGTTGTTTATCTAAAAAGCCAACCTTGGTATCCTCATCAAGGTCATAACCAAGCACCTCTTCTTTAGCTCGAATGGCTGTAGTTGTTGTAGCACTCTCACCAGCAGTATCAACGGCAAGGTTGTCGTTTTGAATAGTTAGCTTATTCAAAAAATATGAATTCGATCCATTGGTGCCCCTATCATCAATTAAATTGATAATAAAATCGTACTTATTACTAGTAGTGTTAAAAATACTACTAGTGAAAATTCCCTTGGCTTCTCTTAAGTCGGAAGTAAATGTATAGGGTGTACCTGTCGCATTTTGCAAAATCATCTCTGGCGTTTCGCCAAGATTGACATTTCCGGATATGTCAACTGCATATCCACCATCGGCAAGCTTAACTAATGTTGAACTTTTGACAACATTTGAGTACTTGTCTTGAAACTGGTTTGAGACGACAGCAATAGTTTCTGCTCCAGAACCAAGAATGCCATTTAGGTCAAGATCATATCCTGATGTCAATTCTGCACTAGAAATCGTATCACTCACAACATCTAGTCCATCTCTGATAGATACATAAAATTTATCGGTCACTCCACTTGCTTGGACAAAATCAGTTTGTTTATATTTATGATATCCACCAGCAACATCCTGTTGCTCAAAAACAGTATAGCCATCTGACGTTTTATAAACACCCGATAAGTAATAGCCAGTATTTGGTGTCCATAAGGCTCCACCACTTGCAACAGACTCTCTCAAACTAAATGATGAAGAGTCACCAACAATATAATTATTACCACTCTCCACCANGCCAAATTCACCTGAAGCTAGTCTAACAACTGAGGGGGTATTTATCACTAACCCAGTTTGATTATTTAAATATGATTGACTGGGTATGAGAACTGCTCCAATGCCATCGCCAATAAGGCCATCACCATTTAGATCATAACCCACTGCTATTTCTTTAGTCAGTAATTGAGAATCACTANTTGTAACTGGAGTGGTAGTAGTTGCAACACCTACTTTGTTTGAAGTGNCCTCAGTAAAAGTCCATTTTGCAAATGTAGGGAATGTTAAACTTCCACTTTTTTCAATCACAAAGGTTTGAGTTGTTACTGCACTTCCAACACTTGTTGATTCAGTATAGACACCGGTAATTTCTGACCCAGCAGTTGGAGACCAATTAGTTTTTGATAAGGTTTCAAGATTTACTAAAGCTGTTAATCCTCCAGTAACAGCAATACCATTATAATCAACACCATATGCTCCTGAAATTACATTTGCAAGTGATGGGCCTGGGTTAAGCCCAGAGGGAATATCAGCGTTCCACAAAATATCAGTAATTCTATCTCCCACTAGCCCATCTGAAGTCAAATCAAAACCAATTGATGCCTCTTTTGCTAGAATGTCAGTGTAGTCAACAGTTTGAGCTAATGACGCTGTTGCTTGTAGGAAATTTTGACCACTGACTTGAGGTAAAACCCATTCTTTATAGACAGGACTGCTTGTAGATCCACTTTTTTCAACAATTACAGAGGTATATTCCAGTTGGCCTAAAGTATTGTACTCTTCAATAGAATAAACCCCTATTACACTTGCCCCTGATGAGATAGCCCAATTGGTACCAGCATTTGTTTTAAGATTTAAAAGTTGCTTTAAATCTCCAATAGTAGCGTTTCCTGAAGTATCAATACCGTAAGCACCAGAAGCGGCTTTTACAAGTGAAGGTGCTCCCAAGGTAGGAGCTTGAGGGATTTGTTTTGTTAACTCAACAACCCTATCACCTATCACTCCATCATTTGTAAGATCAAATCCAAGAGAAATTTCTTTAGTTAAAATATCAGTTAATTGAACAGTTTGAGCCACCGAACTGGTTGCAACTGCAACACCAGTGGCACTTCCTTGAAGAAAAGTCCATTGCGTGTAAGTGGCAGACGGATCAGAGCCAGATCTTTCAAAAATATGTCCTCGAGTTTCTTGCTGACTTAAAGTATTAATGTCATAGCTAATGTAGCCGCCTACGATCTCAGCCCCTGAGCTGAATGTCCAGTTTGTACTTGAACTACTGTTTGCCTCCAAATAAAGAGTGTTTGTTACCTCTCCTGTTTTTCCTTCTCCAGTTACATCAAGACCATATGCACCGGATTGACTTTTAATAACAGTCGGAGCTATTGCAATTTTGTCCGCAAACCCATCATTATCAGAGTCAAAACTAAATCTTCCACCACTCGTAATTACAGATGCAATTCTGTCTCCTACAACACTGTCTCCAAGTAAATCAATATTATTTCTGCTCTCAGCTGCATTTAAAAAAGACGTTGAGACTGGGGTAGAAATTACTGAGGTAGCAGTTGCAAAAAAAGCCCCGCTATCAAGGGTAAATTTCCAATTATTAAAAGTGGGTGATAGGCTGCTTCCGGATTTTTCTACAACAGTAATAGTTTGTTGCGAGGATGTAGTTTGTTCGGCAAAAACTCCTGTAATTTCAACATTTCTAGAGGGTTGCCACTGAGCCCCCGAGGTTGTTAACAAAACTTGAATCCCTGAACTTACTCCCACAGTACCATTTGGAAAATCTATTCCGTAATTTCCTGATTGAACCTGCACAAGTGATGGTTCAGAATTACTACTAAACACGGTTTTTAAAATTTGATCCCCAATTACACCATCACCATTGAGATCAACATTTTTTGATTGTTCTTCGCCTATTAAATCCGCAACTGATATAGCTGTTGGAACAGAGTTTGATGCAGTAGCAATGTTAGAGTCTTTTTCGTAATTGAAATACCATTTTTGGTAAATTGGTAATAAGGCAGTTCCACCTTTTTCAATTAAAGTAATTTGAGACATAGTGGCACTTTGTTGTACCTCATAAGCTCCAGTTATGTTCATATTGCTTGATTGACTCCAACTCGTATTTGTCGAAGTCTTAAGCATTACAAATGGATGGACATCACCTACTTTCGAGCCAGCTTCTGAGTAATCAAAACCGTATAGATTTAATGAACTTTTGATTACTGCTGGAGTTTGAAGAATTGAGTCAATAACCCCGTCACCGTTAGAATCTACTTTTCTCGAAGATGTTTGAACAAACACCTCAGTGATTTTATCTCCCACCAAACCATCACCAGTTATGTCATGTTTAAGACCACTTTCAGTTGCAAGTAAGTCAACAATGTCTACTGTTAATGCAGATACTTGATTTGTTTGTAATGTNANAGATGAAGTTTGAGCAGAAAATGTCCAGGTGCTATATGTTGCACTTGCTGATGTNCCATGCATTTGAGTAAGAACAAAAGTCTGAATACTTGAAGCGCTACCAGAAGAGCTCTCATAAATCCCTACTGGATTTGATGATGTTGATGCTGACCACATCGCACCTGAGTTGGTAACGAGTAATTTTCCTGCGGCTAAATTTCCGACAATTGGTGTCACTCCTACATCAACTGCATAACTACCAGACGCAACTTTTACCAGACTAGGTGTAGAAATATTACTACCAGAAACTATTGGACCTCCAGGAACAACGATGTTGGTGATTTTTAAACCTTCGTTTCCAACTAAACCATCTCCCGTTATGTCATATTTAAGTTTTACCTCAAACGACTGTAAATCTTGAACTGAAAAGGATTCGCTGGCTGAATTCCAAACTGCAAATGAATTTAATGCAGAATATTCGTGGAAACTGTACACAGAAAATACTGAACCATAACTGTTTGAAGTATTTGTGTTGTAAACAAGTTTGAATATCGGTTCTTTTTCCCCTGAGAGAGAACTTGTATATGCAGATGCATTTGTTCCTGAAGGTTTGCTCTCTACATAAGCACCCGTAAGGGTATATGAGGAATTAGCTGAAAAAGGTACNAGTGCACCACCACTAGTGGATGATCCAGCACTTGCAAAGATTTGGTGGTAATTGTCAAAATCAGTTTTGTCAGAACCTGGTAAAACGTTAAGTGCAGACTCAGCAGACTGNAACCAAAAAATTGCTCCATCACTGGTTTTTGAAATTGNAGGCGACTTNGTTGTTATTGTTGTTTCNCCCGAGGCATGGGTTATCGTTTTACTNTAGTTTGATGCTGAAATGATTGATGAAGCACTCACAGTGCTAATAACTCCATCACTATTTACATCTCTATTTAAATTAGCCTCTATTACCGCAGTGTTGCTTGCGGTTAAGTCAATTGCTTCTACAAATCTAAAAACTGGTACCGCAGTAGTTTGCGAAACCCCAAAAATATCTACTCCACCTGGACTAAAGTAATAAGGTGAATCAAAAACTTCTAAAATTCCTGTTTGATTNGCNCTACTNGTAAAAGCTGCAAGAATATCACCATGGTGGTGTCCGGCAAAAGTATATTGAGCTAAATCTGGGACTGAGCCGTCAAGATGGACTCCCCCAGGTGTAAAAGATTCCTGAAACAATACTTGTGGAGTTAGCGTTACAGTCCCGAANCTTAAATCACTTGTTTCATAAAAAGTATATCCAACAGTNGTGTCACCAAATTTGCCAGCTTCTTTTCCAAGAATATGTTCCTCTTTTGAAAAAAATCTCCCATTGTTATAAATTACGTCGCTAGCTGTTACCTGAAACGTTCCAATCGGTGTCCAGTTCGAACCGACAGTACCGGGCGTACCAGCACCTAAATAACCACTTTTATCAAGATCTTGATTTAGCTTAAATTCCAAGAATTCAAAAGAAGTTAAACCTGCCGTTCCCTCACTATTAGTGATAGTTGCACTGGCCTTATTATTTATAAGATCAGTCAATGAAGCCGTACTCTGAACAAATTGAGTGCCCGCATCATTTAAAACAAAATTAGTTAATATTGTGGGACTACCCGAACCTAATCCATCAGGATCACTCAAAACACCAAGTGTNAAACTTGCTGAACCTGATAATACATATTNATTTANANTGTCGTTGTATGTGTAGAAGTANTCATTTGAAACNACTGCACCTNCAACTGCTTGCTGAACNCCATCANGGGTGGTATAAGTTGCGAGTGCACTCCAAATTCCTCCAGCTGCAGTTTTAAGTGGTATAAGTGCTTCAGTTAAACCTGTATTAATTTTTGATTCGGCATATCCGAGGTTAAAAACAAAACCAGATGGCGTCTCCTCCAGTTCCACAAACTTAGGGTATCTGCCGTAATCAGAAACAACTTGATTTTTATTCAAGTCAACGAGATATTTTGACTCTACATTTGTGAGACCAACTGCAGTGGTAGTGAGAGGAACGCTTGTGTTAGCTTTTGCAACTGTTCCAGATTCGTCAAATGCCCAAACAAACAAATTTGTATTGCTAGCATCATTGGATTTTTCAATTACAAAAATCATTGGGTCTCGTGACCCACTNGCAAATTCAGGACGAACTGGAGATTCTGCCCTTACCGCATTATATATTGAGTATCCACTAGTTGGTCCCCATGCGTTACCAGAGGAAGTTAACAGGTTAACCGTCTCAGTACTTCCCGATGCGGCATAAGTGAAAGTTACATCACTTCCAGATGATTGCTGGTTAAGCGTTACAGCACTATCTGTAAACAACACAGTCATTTAAAGTTAATCTCCACCCGTTAATTTCACTACCCAACCGAAGTTCTATTTAAACAAAATAAACCTAACTTAGATAAGATAGGTAAGTAAAAATAGACAATATAAAAATTTAAATCGACTTTTGCTCTAAAAACTTGATGCCAAGGACTTATCAAACAAAACTGATATGAGTTTAATAAATAGTTTTTATATTATTGAATAAATTATTATGTAAATGGAGTTTTAATTGAAATTCGAAATACCAGAAAAAAACACTCTCCTAGATTCTCACACTATACATGTCAGGTGGGGGGACATGGATGCCCTTGGTCACGTAAATAATGCAATGTACTTTCGCTATATGGAAAGTGCTCGAGTAGCATATTTATCTAAAATTGGAATTTTACTTGGCCACGAGAATGAGAGTTTTGTTTTAGCAAACACTATGTGTAATTTTATTTTGCCTACTTCCTACCCTGCAACTCTCTCGATAGAAACCTACGTCAGTAAATTAGGAAACAGTAGTGTCGACTTTATTCATAGGTTTATGAATATTGGCAAAGGAAATGAAATGGTCGCAGTTGGTTTAGCAACAGCAGTATGGGTAAACTTGTTAAAAAACAAAGCTATAGCACTACCTAAGACAATTATAGATAAATTAGATAGATCTAAGTGAAAACTAGAAAAAATAATTTTTTTAATAATAAATTTTAATATGATTGATTTTCATACTGTAATAGTAGGTGGTGGCGTTATTGGTCTTGCAATTGGAAGAGCATTGGCACAAAAAGGCAAAGATGTAATTGTCCTTGAAACCGCTTCGAAATATGGAACAGGAACGAGCTCTCGTAATAGCGGAGTAATTCACGCTGGAATTTATTACCCAAAAGGTTCTTTAAAAGCAAAATTTTGTGTAAAAGGCAAAGAACTCCTTTATGAATTTGCAGATAAGCATAAGGTTACGTATAAGAAACTAGGCAAGCTCATTGTGGGTCAATCTGATGATGAAGGAAAATTGCAGGCAATTTCTGAAAAAGCCAAAAATAATGGGGTAGACGACCTAAGGTGGTTATCAAGAAATGAAATATCAAACTTAGAGCCTGAGTTAAATGTTTCTCATGCTCTATTTAGCCCATCAACGGGAATTGTTGACGTTCATAGTTATATGAATGCTTTGGAAGGTGACTTTATTAATTTTTCCGGACAAATTGCAGTAAAAAGCAAATTTCAAAAAGCCGTATTGGAAAATCCTGAAATACCTTTATGGAAAGTTTGGGTCTCAATTAATGATCAAAGTGAGGAGTTAGAAATAAATTGCAACTATTTAATCAACGCAGCTGGTCTTGAAGCTGATGCAGTTGCTAATCAAATTCAAGGGTTAAAAAAAGAGTTAATTCCTCAGATTTTTTATGCAAAAGGAAATTACGCTTCATTTACTAAACGTTGCCCCTTTAAACATCTAATTTATCCAACTCCAGTTACTGGGGGTTTAGGAACTCATTTAACTCTTGATACAGGAGGTCAGGCTCAATTAGGCCCTGATGTCGAATGGCTTGGACCTGTTGATTCATCGAGATTGCCTGGCGCTACTCTTGATAATCTGAATTATGAAGTTGATACAAACCGACTTGAAAAATTTGCTCATGACGTTCAACGATGGTGGCCATCACTTGATGTTTCTAATCTTGCACCAGCTTATTCCGGAATCAGGCCAAAATTATCATCTCCTAAAGACCCACCAGCTGATTTTTATATTCAAGGACCTCAAGAAAATAAACTCGGTGGACTAATCCAACTCTTTGGTATTGAGTCTCCAGGTCTAACTGCATCTCTAGCTATAGCAGATCATGTTATAAAATTTTGTAAGCATTAAGAAACAATTTTTGTTACAAATGAAATCCAAACGAAGAAAAAAGAGAAAATTTAAATTTATTCAAGTTTTTACACACACAATATCATTAAGTATTGGTTGCATGATTGGAATCTACTTGTTACCAATTATGATTGCTCCTGAAAAGCCAAGCATCAATGAATTTCAAAAAGTAATAAACAGTGCTCAGTTTGATGCAGTGTTTGTAAAAGACTTAAAAGAAAGTGATATTCTTCATTGGGCAAAAGGACAAATTTTATTAAGCAAAACAGAAATTGCTTTTCAAGGAAAAATTTCACCAGGTCCTGACTATAAACTTTATCTTACAAAAAAGTTTGTTCAAACCAAAAAAGATTTTTTAAAAATAAAAAATCAATCAGTTGAAATTGGCGAAATTAAATCATTTAATGGATTCATTATTTCCACAAAAAAAGAAATTGATATCACAGCCTATAATAGTGTTGTCATTTGGTGTGAAGCATTCTCTCGGTTTATATCAGCAGCTAAATACCAATAAATTTGAACCTTATCATCCAAAATTCACTTTTAAAGTCAAATATAATTAAAGTCCGTATCATTTAAAAAATGCATTATTAAAAAAAGATAAAATTAACAAACTTAAGGCTTCAATCATAAAATCCAAATACACCACTTTATTTGCATTAGTAGTTTCTGGTGAAATGATTTTTTCTCTTCCCTTTCACTTAACCAGATATTTTCGACCTACAATATTAGAAGCCTTTGCAATTACAAATTCTGAACTAGGAGATGCTTTTGCTATTTATGGTTTAACAGCAATGATTTCATATTTTCCTGGTGGAATTTTAGCGGATAAATTTTCTATTCGTTATCTAATGTCTGGCTCTCTCATTGCAACTTCAGTTGGAGGAATATATTTACTATATATTCCAAATAGCTTTGAGTTGTCTTTACTTTACGGATACTGGGGAATTACATCAATATTATTTTTTTGGGCAGCATTGATTAAAGCTACACGGCAATGGGGTGGAGTTTTTTCACAAGGCAAAGCTTTTGGATATTTGGATGGTGGACGAGGTTTAGTTGCCGCAACATTTGCAACATTAAGTGTTTTTATTTTTTCTAGTTTTTTACCAAATCAAGAGGANTTTATCGAAAATGTAGATCGTATTTACGCACTACAAATAGTAATTACATATTACATTTTAATTACTGCTATTACTGCACTAGTAGTTTGGTTTGTGTTACCAAAAAATGATGAAGATAATCATCATGGAAAAACAAAGAACATGTTCATAACGCCAAAATTAAAATTANTATTTGATAAAAATATTTTTTTTATCGCCATAACTGTAGTTTGTGCATACTGTGGGTATAAAGGTCTTGACAATATTACCTTATACTTAGTNCAAACTCTTAATTGGCATGAAGCAAGCGCAGCTTCATTTGCCGCATACGCTACATATTTAAGGCCAATATCTGCAATTTCAGCAGGTGTAATAGCTGACAAATTTGACTGTAGCAAAACTATTAAAAACTTATTTCTTATTTCTATTTTAGTTTATCTAATTTTATTTTCTACTACTCCTAATAATCATACTGCCTGGATAATATATTTAAATATATTACTTACATTTGTTACAGTTTTTGCTCTTAGAGGAATCTATTTTGCGCTTTTACAAGATGCTCAGTTCCCACAAAGCAAAACAGGTGTAATTGTTGGTTTTGTTTCTTTAATAGGATATACACCAGACATTTTTTTTGGTTCCCTTACAGGTCGAATATTAGACAATTCACCCGGAGTGGCTGGACACCAAAATTATTTTCTGTTTTTAATGGTAATTTCAATTTTAGGTNTAATTACAACCTATTTTTTAAGTAGAAACAAAANAGTTAAATAGAAATAAAACAATNCAGCAATAAATATGTCTCAACATATTTATTTAAAATACTTATTAAAAAAGATTTTTTTAAATGCATCATTTTCCATAATTATATATTTATATTAATATCTCTATAAAACATTTAAGTTTTTTTTACTGAAAGGAATTGAATGAAATCTATTTATAAGACTTGTTTTTCTCTAATACTAGCTGTTTCTCTTCCAATTTGTTCTGTTTACGCTGATCATCATATGAGTAAATTTGGAACCAGAGCTGAGGCCAAAGATTTACTAACCAGAGCTGTCAATCTTATGAAGCATGACAGTGACTATGCTCTTTTAATGATGAGTATTGGTAGAGGTGGTTTCTATAACAAAGATCTTTATCCATTTTGTGCCAATGAAAATGGAATTTTAACTGGACACCCCTTCAATGTTGGTGTGGACCTAAGAGAATTTACAGATATTGACGGACTAAAGGTTGGAGAATTATTTTTTAAAAAAGCAAAAGAAGGGAAATTTGCAGAAGTTAAATACAAGTTTGAAAGACTTGAAGAAGGAGTTTTGACAAAACAAATTTATACCAAAATTTCTTTTGTGACCAAGGTTGCCAAACATGTTTGTGCCGTTGGTTATTACGTCAAATAACACCATCAGCTACCGAATACAATGGGTACTAAGTTATAAACAAGAACAAAAACTAAAAATATACTAAAAATATTCAACCAAATACCGGTTTTAACCATCTCACTTATAGGAATCTTATTAGAGGCATAAACAATTGAGTTTGGAGGAGTTGCTACTGGAAGCATAAATGCGCAACTCGCTGCAATTGTAAGGGGTATAGTTAGTATTAGTGGATCAATACCAATATTTAATCCTATTGAATAAACAATTGGGATAAATGTCATTGTGGTTGCTAAATTACTGGTTAATTCAGTAAGAAATACCACCATTAGTACAACACTAAATAAAATCATAAACACACTTGTATCAGTAGGAATAAGACCAGCCAACCATGAGGCTAATCCACTGCTACTGACCATATAAGCTAGTGCCATTCCACCACCAAATAAAAACAACAATCCCCATGGAAATTGTTTTTCCATATCCTGCCATTCAAGTAAACTTTTTGATGTATTTTTGGATCTTAGAACAAAAAGTGATAAGCCTGCGAGCATAGCAATAACTGCATCATCTAAAAATGAAAAAATTGGAATTTGAATAAGCACTTTTCTAGATATCCATAGAAGTGCCGTAACCAAAAAAACTATTCCTATGACTTTTTCTTCATAAGAAATTTTTCCTAATTCTTTCAGCATATTTCTTAAATTTTTTTTTGTATCTTTAGGTACCTCAAAATCAATAGGATATAAAACAAAAGTTAACAAAAACCATATAAAAGGAATTAATACTAGCGTTATTGGAAGGCCAATCAACATCCAATCAAAAAAACCTATGTCTGTTCCTTTTTCGGCAATAAATTGAATCAGGTACCCATTAGGAGCTGTTCCTATTGGAGTTGCAATTCCCCCAACAGATGATGAATACGCAATTCCTAAAAGAATTACGATTTGGAAGTTAGATTTTTCTTTTTGCGATATCTTTTTCAGTGACTCAGTAACAGCCAATACAACTGATAGACCAATAGGTAGGAGCATAATAGTAGTGGAGGTGTTCATTACCCACATACTTAACAACGCGCTTGTAATCATAAAACCTGCAGTAATTCCACGAGCTTTAATACCAGTATATTGAAGAATACTAAGAGCAATACGTTTATGAAAATTCCACTTTTGCATTGCGATCGCAATCATAAAACCACCAGCAAAGAGAAACTGAACTTTATTCATAAACTCTTTACTTATGACNCCAATTTCTTCAACAGAAAAAATAGGAAAAAGAATTAGAGGTAACAACGAAGTAATTGGTAAGGGTAACGCCTCAGTAGCCCACCAAATTCCCATTAATAAAAAAACTGCTAATGTTACTTGTCCATTGAAAGTTAATCCTGGTGGTTGTGGTAAAAACAAAATAGAAAAAAAAACCAAAAGACCAAAATAAAAGCCAATAATTTTAAAATTAATTTTTTTCACTCTATGACAATTCAATATTTAAATCCTACTTAACTTCTCCGTCTGCAAAGATTTGCCTATCCAGATCTCCTTCAGTCGAAGCAACCAAGGTGGAAACTGTTCCGTCTCCAGTTACATTAACCGCAGTTCTAAGCATATCCAAAAGCCTATCAACCCCAATAATTAATCCAATACCTTCAACCGGTAAACCAACTTGCGCTAACACCATAGTCAACATGACAAGTCCAACTCCAGGAACAGCAGCCGTACCGATTGAAGCAAGAGTTGCAGTAAGAATAACCATCAAATACTGATCAGGTGTCAGACTAATTCCATAAAATTGTGAAATAAAAACTGTTGCAACACCTTGCATGATTGCTGTGCCATCCATATTTATAGTCGCTCCTAAAGGTACAGCAAATGATGAAACTCTTTTGTTAACNCCCAATTTNGTTTCAACCGTTCTCATNGTGACTGGCATAGTAGCCCCACTTGATGAGGTTGAAAATGCAACCATAATAGGCTCTCTCATTTTTNTTAAAAATACCAGAGGATTTACTCTACTTATTATCATCAATAANAATGGATAAACAATTAACCCGTGAATAATCAAAACACCAACTACCGTAAAAAAATAAGCAGCAAGTTTCGTAATTTCAGATAAACCCACACTTAACCCTAGTTTTACCATGAGACAAAAAACTCCATATGGAGCTAATGAAACAATCATCATAATTAGTTTCATTAAAATCACATTAGCNTTTTCAAAAATATCNGAAATCTTTTTTCCGGCTTCCCCACTTTTACTAATAGCAATTCCAAANAACAAAGCAAACACAATTACTTGAAGCATTTTCCCTTCAGCCATCGCGGCGACTGGATTGCTGGGGAAAATGTTTATTAAAGTTTCAAGCACGCTAGGNGCTTCTGTCGGAGTATAAGTTTGAACAGGTACATTATCTTTATCAGAGGAACCAATTCCTGGATTAACAATTAGGGCAACCAAAAGGGCCATAGATACTGCTAAAGCAGTCGTTAACAAATAAAATCCAATTGTTTTTCCTCCAAGCCTTCCAACACTTCCGGAGGCACCAAGACTAGCCGCACCATTAGTTAATGATATAAAAACTAAAGGAACAACAACCATCTTCAATGAAACTACAAAAATCTGACCACCAGCTTCTATCAGACCATTAAAAAAATACGTAAATAAAAAGCTATTTTCAGATAATTCGAGAAATTGGGTCGCAAGACCAATAACTATTCCAAAAATCATTGCCAATAAAATTCTTACCGTTAATTCCATTTAATCTCTCTTGATTTATAGTAATTTTATAAAAAATCATCCGTGAAACTAATTAAACAAAAATGACACGTTTAGTAGTTTTTATTTATTATTTATTATTTATTATATAAATTTAAAAAAATATCCCAAAAAACCACTACCCCACAAGGCAAAGAAAAATACCACAACCAGTAAAATTAACCAAATTGATTTAAACAAAATGCTAGATTTATTATTAGTGTATTTAGCCATAAATTCATCAATTTTCTGAGAATTGCTAATCAACTTTCCTTTCAAGTTGTCCGCACGAGTAGTCAATAATGGTAGTTTTACTAGTATTATAGAGAGTTTGTTGTGCTTGAAGTGTAAATCTGTCGAGTGTGATTTGATCATCTACATTGTCTTTTCGAACATCAATACAATGGTAAACAAATTCTGACTTCTTACACTGATACTCTGCCAAACCAACACCAACTGCTCCAACACTAACATTCAGTCTTTCGTCATTAAAATGGAAATATCTTTTTTCTTTATAAGGTTTGGCTAAAGGTTCACCATCGAGTGAAGTTTTTAAACATTCGAAAACTTGTTGTCGGGCAGAAAAAAAATCAGAACATCCAAAATGGATGATACAAAAGAATAAAACCAGAATGTGAACTTTTAAATTCATAATTTGCTCATACAAAATATCTGAAATAATGTAATGCCGCTGTAATTACTTGGCACACCCAAATGTCTTTATCCAAGTTATGTCGGTATCATTTGGCTTTTGTTTGGTTTTATCCGGATAATAGTTATATTGTTCAGAGTATTTCCCATCGATCATTTGAAATATTTTATACCCATCAGAACGTAATTTTTTATTATCAGCATATAATTCAGAGCAATACCAGTTTCTATGATCAGAAATTTTACAATTATTTAAAAGTGTCGATTTTATACCTTCATTAAATCTATTGAGTTGCATTAACAAATTTGTTGCTGTTTTATCTGTAACGATAAACCTAATAAAACCTTTCTTTTCACATGAATTANTACAAGATAATGCATCAATATCATTTGAACAATTAAAGTAATTTAAAACCTCTGACGAAAAAGTATTTGAGGTAAATAAAATCCCAAATATAAAGGATAAAAATTTATTCATAAAAACTTTCACATTTTTCACTTGTGTAATCAATAATTTTAAACTTTAAATATGAAACATTCTTCAAAATTTGTTATTCGAACATTCGTTTTCAGCTTTGCTCTTTTATTTAATATTATAGCAATAAGCAAAGAACATGATTTATTGTGCACNGGCCAGGAAATAATAACATCAGCTAACAAGACAACCAAAAATAAGACCACCAAACAAATAATCATAAAAAATAAAAGACTTTTTATTCCTGGAATGNTCCTTTTATGCACAAAAAAGGACCATACTTACAACTGTTTAAAAAAAAGATTNGATTCAAGNTGGGAAGCAAGATTAAATATTAACAAAGGGATTTTCTGGTATCAGTCACACAACGTATCTCAAAACAAGACACAAAAATTTATTTCAGTCTGCAAAATAAAATCAACTCAATAAACTATATTTTCATTNAAAAAAATACTTGCTTAAAAGCTAATAAAAGTATAAAAAGGTGTTATATTACTCTGAAATTCTACTTCTTAAACTTTTGTTAATCACCACAAAATAAATTGTGTCGAATTTAGTAGTTTTATTTAAAACTTATTAAACAATTTATTTTAATATTCTCTTCTTCCAAATTTACAAACAAAGGAAACTAATTGGATAACTTTGCAGCATTAAGTTTGCCTGAGTCTCTCAGACATACTCTTGAACATATGCATTTTAAAAAACCTACCCCAATTCAAATAAAAGCAATTCCTCCCGCCCTAGACGGAAGGGATATTTTGGGTTCTGCACAAACGGGAACGGGTAAGACTGCAGCTTTTGGTATACCACTGGTAGTAAAACTTAAGAATGAACCGAATACAACAGCTCTTGTTATGACACCTACGAGGGAGCTAGCAAGCCAAGTTATCAAACAACTTCAGACTATGGCCGGTAAGAAATCTGGTATCAAATCNTCTTTNCTAATTGGTGGTGACTCTATGCAACGTCAATTACAACAATTAAAAAACCATCCTCGACTTATCGTTGGTACTCCTGGNAGGATTAATGATCATCTCAAAAGAAGAACATTAAAATTAGACAATTCAAAGTTTCTTGTTTTAGATGAAACTGACAGAATGCTTGATATGGGTTTTACTGATCAGATTGAAACAATATTGAATTTNATGCCAAAGCAAAGACAGACTCTGTTGTTCTCCGCCACGATTCCACCGGAGATAGCTAAAATAACCAAAAAGTATTTAAATGAACCTATTCGCATATCAGTAGATGTAGAGAATAGTGCNGCCAGAAAAGTAAAACAAGACATAGTNCATACATCAGAGAGTGAAAAATACAAAAAATTCTTATCTCAAATATCTGACCGAGAGGGTTCAATTATAGTTTTTATGAGAACCAAACACAGTACAGAAAAAATGGCAGCTAAACTTACAAAAGAGGGTCACAAAGCAAATGCTATAAATGGAGATTTACGACAAAATAAAAGAGATAGAGTTATTAACAATTTCAGAAATAAAAAATACAGAATTTTAGTTGCAACTGATGTTGCCTCCAGGGGACTTGACATCCCCCACATTGAACATGTAATAAATTACGACCTTCCTGAATCTCCAGAAGATTATGTTCACAGAATTGGGAGGACCGGGAGAGCCGGTGCTGAAGGTTTTGCATTATGTTTTGTAACTCCGTCAGACAAACACAAGTGGAATGCAATTAGTCGTCTGCTAAATCCAAACTCAAAGTCAAATTCTAGAAGAAAAAGAAGTATCAACTCAGAAAATAAACCACGAAAAAACAAAAAAAAATTCCAGGCCGATAATGGAAAAAAAACAAGCAAAACTAACTTCGGAAAAAAACAGGGGTTTAAACTAAAAAAGAAAAAACCTAAAGTATTCAGAAAACAAAAAAAGGAGAGTTCTAGTTTAAGTCATGCAGGCTAATTTACCGCACAAGTAAATCTATTATCATCTGTACCATCCAGCATTCGGTACGATAATGAAGAAAAGTATTTACCTTTTGCCATTGAATGTTTAGAATTTGAAAAAATCTCGTTCAAACTGCACGACCAATTTGCAATGTCTTTCACATTACAGTTTTTTAAGGTCTCTGTAATTGTGTTGTTTTGATCTTTCATCTCCAATAAAACATTATTTTTATCATTCTCTAAATTTAAACTAATTTTAATACTTCCATACAAGACACAGTTTGACGAGCATTTTAAAGCTGAACTCTCATTAGGACATTGAAAATATTCGAGTTCTAAAGCATAAATTTTAGCAAATAACAAANTTAAAAAAGTTCCAAATACTAATTTTTTGGTCATTTTATATTTAGGTTCAGTTCTGAACACTTCCCAATAGAAATGGATGGACCTAAAGAATTACTTGTCCAAAGTGAATTGTTACCTACTGTGTATCCAGAAGTAAATGCATATGTAATTAGATTTGAGGTTTCATTGAAATTAACATCTCCTAAACTTCCATTACACACAATAAATCGGGTTTTTCTAGATCTTTTGCATTTTGAACTAATTATTTTCTTATACATATTTTTGGAGCCAAATTTATAAAAAGTTCCAGTATCCAATTTATCAAGTTCCAAAATAAATTTTTGGTCTTCAACTTCAAAATTTTTATACTTCCATGACTGACTATCTTGATGAAACTCAAAACCTGTAGACTTGTCCATAACGCAAAGAAAAGTTTTATCAGAACTCAAAAGTTTTCTTGTACTATATTTTTTTTCTTGTCCAATAACTTTTTGACTTGCTATAACGAATGATAAAAACAAAAAAAAATTTTTCATCTTTTTTAGAATTCTTTTAAATGAATGTATTACCAATCAGTACTTTTATCAGGACTTGCAGAAACCCGGTGTATAGCTATATCACCACCTAGATGCTCCTCTTCGTCATCAAGTCTAAAACCTATAATGAACTTAACAGACCCATAAACAATCAGTGCCCCGATTACAGATATTAAAATAACAATTACAGTGCCTAATATTTGTGAAAACAAATTCACACCTCCCAAACCACCGAATATTTCCAACCCTAAAACACCGCATGCTATTGCTCCATAAGCGCCACAAATTCCATGTAATGGCCATACCCCTAAAACATCATCTATTTTTAGTTTATTCTGAGTAAATGTGAACATTTTTACAAAAAGGAAACCCGCNCCTAAGCCAAGTACTAAAGATCCTACAGGATGCATAATATCACTTCCCGAGCAAACAGCAACCAATCCAGCTAGTGGGCCGTTATACACAAATCCAGGATCATTCTTTGAAGTAAATAGTGAAGCTAATGTCCCACCTGCAAGTGCCATTAAGCTATTGATTGCTACGAGACCAGAAATATCATCTACTTTCTGAGCACTCATAACATTAAAGCCAAACCACCCAATTAATAGAATCCAACTTCCTAAAGCTAAAAATGGAATGCTACTTGGAGGATGAGATGCAATACCACTTTCACGATATCGACCTTTTCTTGCACCAAGCAGAATTACTGCCAACAAGGCTATCCACCCACCTGTGGCATGAACAACTGCGGAACCAGCAAAATCATGAAAAGGATATCCAGTAAAATTTATAATAATATCCTGGAAACCAAAATTATTATTCCAAACCAAACCCTCAATCAAAGGATAAACTATTGCCACAACTAAGGCTGTTGCAACTAACTGAGGGATAAATTTTGCCCTTTCAGCAATGCCTCCAGAAATGATTGCGGGTATAGCTGCAGCAAAAGTGAAAAGGAAAAAAAACTTTGTCAATTCATACCCACTGTTTACTGTTAATTCCGATGCTGGCATTAAAAAAGTAGTTCCATATGCAATAAAATATCCAATAAAAAAATATGCAACAGCACTGATAGAAAGATCGCCTATTATTTTAACTAAGGCATTAACTTGATTTTTGTGCCTGACTGTACCAACCTCTAAAAATGCAAATCCAGCGTGCATTGCCAACACCATAATTGCACCAAGTAAAATAAATAAAACGTCTATACCTTGAGGTTGATCCATTAGTTATCTCCTACAATTTTTTATTATTATTAGATGTTAATTTCTTATTACATATTACCTATTTTTTTATACAAATTTTTATTAAATTAAATTTAAATTTAATTTAACCAAATACCATCGTCAATAAGTGTAGTTGTTAGAAAGATATTCTCTGGACTTTCTGAAAAACCCAATAAAACATCAACTCTAGAAAATGAATCATTTTCTAGTCTAGTCTCGTACCATAAAAGTTCGTCAGTTGACGCTTCTCTGTTTAAGACATTTTTATAAAATGTTGTGACAAAATCATTTGCAGGTAAGTTAGTTCCGTGCCTGATATTAAACTCAGGAGAATTTAAAAAATTCATGGCAATTGATTGTATTGAATAATTTGAGTCCTCGATTTTGCTAATGTAATAATTCAAACCCTCTAAGTCTGGTTCACGTGAAAAAGCTGCATTATAAAGCCTGTAAATCTGTCCTGTAGTTTCACCTTGACCCAAGTCAAGAGCTAATGTTGAGTCCAAAAAAATGATTCTTTCAAACCCACTTAATGTATCAGTACCAAAACTATATGAGTTAAGTGAACATATTTTGTTATCAATATCAACATAGTTAAAATTTACATTACTTGAAAGTTCATCGTAATAATAGGTTTTATTATTCACACTACTTTTAATATATTGACTATCTGAAGAATTATCTAAATTTGTAGGCACCAAATCAGATAATGTAGAAATTGAAAGCATTTTTTCTTTGACAAGATCCTCAAATGTTTGTGACTGGTCTGAAAATTCAAAATTTTCAATATTGTCAAAACTTATTGTAATATCTTGACCTTTGTCAATTTTACCAGTGTGGGTTGATAAATCTAAATCGTAAAATTTATATGCTGATTTTTCTGATGAAAGCAAAAAAGTATCTGTTCCTAAGTGACCATCAACAAAGTCTCCGTCTGTAAATGCCGCCATAACATCAACTCCATCAGAACCTAACACTTGATTAGGACCATTCTCAACAAAACTGTTAAAAACATTGCTTAAGGTATAATCTATGGGAAGTTCATCAATATTAATAGAACCACTCGCGGCTATAAAAGATGAATTATCGTCAAATAATGCCGAAATGTAATTCAATGTTCCAGAGATCGGATAAAAGCTAACGTCACTATAAATTAAATTACTTCCAATCCATTCTTCAAGTCTCCCAACAGAGCTAAAATTGGAATATCCATATGATTCTCCTCGAAAGAAATTTTGAATTTCACTCTGCACAAAACTTTCAGTTAGTCCATTTCCAGTAAAATAGATTACCGAATTGTCTTCAATTTTTTTGGAGGTATCATTAACAAACACTTGATATGTTGTGCCGTCAATATTTAAGGTGAGCAGTTCTGGCCCTTCGGTTTTAAAATCAGACGCAATTACAAGAGACAATGAAGCACTTCCTGATGAGTCATGTTCTAAAACTCCTTTCGTTAATCCAGAAAAAATATCCGATTCCTCGAGTCCTTCATAATGAAAGTTAATTTGATTGGAAAAATACTCTTTATTAAAATTTACGGAAAATTTAATTTCTTGTCCTTCGTCAACATGCGACATATTCGATACAATCGACATGTAGGGCTTTTGAAAGGAAATTTCGCTAGTTCCAAGATTGGTATGCAACCAATTTTTTTGTCCTGAAAGTGAAAGGATTGCAGAATCAGTGGAAACAATTCCGACCGCATAAGGGCCTTGACCGTTATCATAATAAATTGGCCCACCAGAATTGCCTGAACTAAGTTCTAAATTACTGTAAGAAAAATAATCGTCTATTNGGTCCTTAACAATATTTCCATTATCGAAAATAGGACTAAAATTAAATTTAACTGGATAGCCAACAACTGAAANCTCCCCAACCGAAAAATCAGTGTCTACTCCAAATGATCCGTATTTCGACTCTAAATTTTCCTCAAACTTTAAATGGGCAATGTCAATTTCAGTACCTGCTAAAGAACTTGTATTATTATCACCTGGAAGAATGTATCCATCTCCATTAGGATCAAAATTATCATAGTATTTGATATCTACTGGAGAATAAAAGTCATTTGAAATATCATTTGGATCATAAGACGGATAAACAAGGATTTCATCGGCCAAACCACCTCTGGTGGAATCAAAAATCACATGAGCTGCGGTTAAAACATCGTTTTTACCAACTATAAATCCTGAGCCTGTAGTTACATATTCACCCCACCTGGATAAAATATATGTTGCAGCAGAATAGGGGAAAAAATCATCATTAATCTCAAAACTCATGAAATTTATTTAAAACCTCGTAAAAATTTAATTATTCACTAGCAGGATAATTTGGGAAAAAAAGTTGCTCATTATTTGGAATAAAAGATGATATTAAATATTGCCCATCCTTTGATATTAACCAATCGATGAACATCTGAGCACTTTCTTTTTTTACATGCTGGTGAAGTGAAGGATTTACCAAGATTACACCATATTGATTAAACAATATGGTGTCACCCTCCAAAATAATTTTTATATTTTCTTTATTTTTGAAGGTCTCCCAGGTAGCCCTATCAGATAAAGTATATCCTTGCAGTGAAACTGTTATATTAAGGGTTGATCCCATTCCAGATCCAACCTCCTTGTACCAGGAATAATTTTTTTGAAAAATATCTTTTCCAATCTTTTTCCAAATTTGCTGTTCTTTAAAATGAGTCCCGCTATTGTCACCTCTAGATACAAAAATAGATTGGGAATTAAAGATTTTTTTAAAAGCCCCGACAACTGTATCTGAATTATTTATACCGGCTGGGTTTTGCTCTGGCCCTATTAATACAAAATCGTTATACATTACTGGATATCTTTTCACTCCATAACCTTTAGATATAAACTCCTTTTCAAATGACTCTGCATGAACAAAAACTACGTCAACATCACCACGACGGCCAAGTTCCAGCGCTTGACCTGTTCCTCTTGTTAGAACTCTTACCGAGACACCTGACTTTTCAGTAAAAAATGGTAGTAAATAATCTAACAAACCTGAATTCTCAGTTGAAGTAGTTGATGCTAAAGTAATATATGAATCTTTAGGAAATATTGGCTGAGAAAAAAAAACAGTTAAAAGTAAAGCTAAAATATTTTTATTCATTATTTTGATAGACTCTTAAGTAAGATATGGTTTCAAATTTTTTTTATTTCCTGCTGTTTCTTCTTTGCATTGTATTATTGTTGAAGTTGATTCGCTTATTTAACAAAATCCGCACAATGATGGACGAGCTTTTAGATGATTAATTTTTGGTTAATTTGAAAGGTAAGTTAAATTATGAATATAGAATTCAAAGATGTAAAAAGTATTGGTGATTTACAAAAAGTATTGTCAAAGTTAAATTTAGAACCTTCTACGCCGATAAATGTACACTACCAATACGATTTAACATCTTCCGAAGATACAAGTCTCATGAGAGAAAAATTAGAAAATTCAGCNGGAAACCTAAAGTTTAGTATTCATGAAATACAAAACACTGACGATGAAAGCTTTAACATCTTTCTCAAGTTTGCTTGATTCTTCTATTTTATTTTAAATAAATAAGCTAATTTAACCGATTGAAATCAGAATGCTTCTCTAAGTGCACATCACAGATTAAACCGTGTTTTTCATCATCAACACACGTCAAAGCAATTATTTTAAAAATCTCATCCCCTTCTCTAGAAACTCTTAATTTACACGGCTCTTTTATATTCAATTCCTCTATTGCATCCTGAAGTTGCAGTATATTTTCAATCATATGTGCCTCTCATTGTAAAAAATTAATGTAAATAACAGTCAATAATATTTCAAATGATTAAACCAATTACAGAACCAGTAATCAATGTAGCTAAAGTGCCTGAGATAATACTTTTAGGCCCAAGCTCTAAAATTTCTAATCTTCTGTTTGGCGCCATAGAAATTAAACCTGTAACCATAATTCCTAAACTTCCAAAATTAGCAAAACCACTTAATGCGTAAACAGTAATTAATTTAGTTCTCTCTGTTAATAAACCAGTATCAATTTTGCTGAGATTGAGAAAAGCAATAAACTCGTTTAAAACTGTTTTAGTACCCATTAACTCGCCGGCTAATAATGCCTCTGCCCAACTCATACCCAAAAACCACATTAGAGGTGCAAAAATTAAACCCATTATTTTTTGCAAGCTCACAGGTTCAGAGCCAAAATTTGGAAAAATATTNAATATACTATTTATTAAAAATACCAATGAAAGCATGACAATTAAAGTAGCTATAATATTTAGACANATTGATANTCCAGTNGTNGTTCCTTTGGTAATTGCNTCCATTAAATTTAGATGGCTTTTGCTCTGAACAAAATCCTCAGGTTTGCATTTTTCGTTTGTAGGAGGAATTATAATTTGTGCGATCATGACTCCTGAAAAAACACTTAAAAGTGAGGACAAAATCAAATGACCAGCAATGTCAGGTATCACATTCTCAAGAACAGTTACATATAGGGCAAAAACTGTTCCAGCAACAGTGCACATTCCAGTAGTCATTAAAATAAACAAGTCAGATCTTGATAGTTTTTCAATATAAGGTTTTATCAGCAAAGGGGCCTCTACCATACCAACAAAAATATTCGCTGATGCCCCAAAAGCCGATGCATGACCAATATTAGCAATACGAACAACACAATTACCAATAAATTTTATTATTTTTTGCAAAATTCCTAGATAAAATAAAATTGAAGAAATTGCGCTAACAACAATAACCAGTGGTAATGCACGGAAAGCAAGAATATAATTTCTACTCATGTCATGAGTTATAAATGGTGGTTCAGCACCTCCCAAATACCCAAAAACAAAAGATGTACCAAATTCAGTGGCTTTTTGTATTTGTACTACTCCATCATTAAACAAATTAAACAAACTTTCGGAGAATGGAACAAGAAGAAAAAAAAGAGCTAAGATAAATTGCGTGATCATTGTCAAGATGATTAATTTAGGCCTGATTAAATGTTTTCTCTCGCTAAAAAGCCAGGCAATCGAAATAAAAACGAGAATCCCTAGAAAACTTTGTATTTTTAGATTAAATTCCATATATAAGCTCTATTATTATAAATATTAAAGTAAACCTATGAAACCAAACATGACTGCAAACACCAATGCCGCCAGCTACATCAATCTTGTTATGAATACAATCGTTGAACTGACGTTTGATAATGAGAAAGACAACCAACTTGAAAACATCATAAACGACCACGGGTTGCTACGCTTAAAACCTGTTCCGATTGAACATGAAAAAATTGCTCAAACCATTGAAGAAATGGACAAAAAAGGAGATTATGATCCCGAAGAATATCAAGATATTGCTCTCACTTTTCAATGCTATGAGTATGTAAGTGAAGAATTGGGTGTTTTCATTGATAATTACGATAGTGCATCAAAACTGTTATCCAATGAGATAAAAGATAATAAAAAAAAATCAACATTTCAAGTAAGAAACTATATTTCTTTGGGATCAATCATTTCGAAATCAATGCTAGAAGAAAGCGTACAAAAAATTTGTGCTGAAAATGAAACACCTAGAGATAAATTAGCAGCAATACTGTCTAAAATTTTGATATGCGCTCTTCCTAACGAAGAAGTTTTATCTGAAGAGGGAATCATCTATAAAATGGAACATATTATTTCTGAGGTTCAAATTGAGGAAGATAACAAATTTATTCAGTTTGCTAATGAGATGAGTAAAGCTGGCTAGCATTATATAAAAAACTTGCTACTTGAATAATCAAATAATTGATGTTCATTAGATAACTAAAACATTATAAGTCAAAATAATAAACTTAGAAAAGAATGGACACAATTATTACCTCGACTTTAGTTATGGCTATGTTGACATTAGTAATTGTTTATTACTTTAGAGTTTTTAGACAACTGATTCAAAAACCAAGGCTTCTATTTATTTATTTATTGTTTTGGATAATAGTTTTTTTTATTACTTATACTGTCTTAGAAAAAACATACTTTAATAGTAATGAAATTATAAATGATGGAATAGAAAGTAAGGGATTTATAAATATTTAAATCAAATTAAAGTTATCAATTAGCTTCCCCAACTTCTTCAATATTTAAATACAAACATCTGCCCTGTGGGTGTTGCTTTGTCAAAAGAATATTGATATTGGTGATTTGATGTTGTTTGCCATCTTTATCAACTAAAAAAATATGATTAAGTCCTAAAGCATCATTNGAAAGCACCTCAATTATTCCTTCCACAGCATTTGAACTCATTGTTCNTCACTCCTTTTAAATAATAAAAAAAATTTTAAGTTTCTAACCAGTCTTTTAAGATCTGAATTTGAATGTTAGTGATACCAGTCTGAGGATTACAATGAATCAATCTTTTTTCACTTTCAGGGAATTGTAATTTTGCATCATCTATTGCTACCCAGTCTAAAATTTGATTGAATTCAGCATATTCTCTAATTTCGTAATATCTGGGGAAAGTTCCAGCACAACTCTCCCCAGTGACACCTATAACTCTTTCTCCCAATTTTCTTAATTTCAACTTCAAGTCATTTAGTTTGTAATGAAATCTCCAAGTCGATGAAACAACTACATCAAAAGCGTAATCCTTAAGTAGCGGATCAAAGTGGCTTAATTTGGAAAATGGTGTTTGAATGTAAATTGATGATGTATGTAGAACTCCGTCAAAATCAAGAAAGATTGTTTTCATTTGCTAGTATTGATTTGGAAATATTTATAAGTAAGAGTTAATAAATAAAGAGTGTAATTAAAATTTAATTATGTCACGAAAAAAACTCTACATAATAACTCACGAGTTGTTTTTCTTATAAATTAATTTTGATCAAAGTTTAAAACAATTTCAAACTTAGATTTTTAATCTTTTAAAAAAACTTGTTGTGGATAATTCAAAGTAA
>NHFB01000010.1 GCA_002170285.1 Betaproteobacteria bacterium TMED100 | reverse complement strand
TTGGACTGGAGGAGACTGTCACATTTACAAAAATCATATTGATCAGGTCAAAATACAATTAGATAGAGATCCTTTTCCTTGGCCTGCATTAGAATTTAAACGTACACCAAAAAATATATTCTCATACAACTATGAAGATTTTGCATTCATTAATTATAATCACCATCCTGCTTTAAAAGCTTCTGTTGCAATTTAGTAATGAACAACGTAAACCATGAACTCTTCTTTATTACAGTTATTGTTGCAATAGCCAAGAACGGAGTTATTGGTAATAAAGGACAATTACCTTGGTATATTATTGAAGATCTAAAACGATTCAAAAAATTGACATTGAAAAACCCAGTGCTCATGGGTAGAAAAACCTATGATTCAATTGTTCAAAGACTAGGTAAAGGTTTACCCGAAAGAGAAAACTTAATTCTTACTAGACAAAAAGATCATAAAGATTTTGAACAAAATATTCATTTTTTTAATGAAATTGNTGAAGTGTTTTATTGGATGCATCAAAAAAAATACAAAAATCTTTTCATTGCTGGAGGAACATCTGTTTATAACAAATTTTTACCCATAGCTAAAAGAATCGAAGTTACTCATGTCCAACAAAATTTCGAAGGTGACACANTTTTTCCNCATTGGNATAAGAAACATTGGCTAACAACAAGGGGGGAACTTAAAAAAGACTCCAAAAGTGGATTGGAATACTATTTTTGCACTTATGATAGAAATTAAGTTTTTGGCAATGTAACCCCGACTTGCCCCTGATATTTACCGTCCCTGTCAAGGTATGACCTTGANCAATTCTCATCACTTTCGAAAAACACCATTTGTGCACAACCCTCTTCAGCGTATATTTTTGCAGGTAAAGGTGTTGTGTTAGAAAACTCAAGTGTCACATTNCCTTCCCACTCAGGTTCCAAAGGGGTCACATTAACGATAATTCCACACCTAGCATAAGTGCTTTTACCAAGACATATAGTTAATGTGCTTCGTGGTATACGAAAAAACTCAACTGTTCGTGCTAAAGCAAAAGAATTAGGTGGAATAATACAAATTTTTCCCTTGAAATCGATAAAAGATTTTGAATCAAAATTTTTCGGATCAACAATACTGCTGTTAATATTAGTGAATATTTTAAATTCATCAGCACACCTTACATCGTACCCATAACTGGATGTGCCATAAGAAATAACACGGCTACCACTAATACTTCTGATTTGGGAATCTTCAAATGGAGAAATCATCTTATGTTCTCTTGCCATTTTTCTAATCCAATTGTCATTTTTAATTGTCATAATTTTTATTCAAAAAGGTAAACTAATAATATATGTCCCAAAGAAAAAAAAGAAAAATTTTTGTTACCTCAGCTTTACCATATGCTAATGGTCCTATTCATCTCGGCCATTTAGTGGAATACGTTCAGACTGATATTTGGGTAAGATTCCAAAAGCTTCTCGGTAACTCAACTGTGTATATCTGTGCTGATGATGCTCATGGTACTCCAATAATGCTTAGAGCGGAGAGAGAAAAAATCCGCCCAGAGGAGTTAATTAGCAAAGTGTGGAAAGAACATACGCGAGATTTTTCGTCATTTTATATTAATTTTGACTCATACTTTACTACGCATTCACAAGAAAACAGAGAACTATCCGCTAACATTTATAATAATTTGCAGAAACGAGGGTTTATTTCTGTTAGAACGATAAAGCAAATGTATGATGACGAAAAAAAAATGTTTCTGCCTGACAGGTTCATCAAAGGCGAGTGTCCAAAATGTGGGTCAAAGGACCAGTTTGGAGATGCTTGTGAGGTTTGTGGTGCAACATACTCACCAACAGATCTTATAAATCCGAAATCAGAACTAAGTGGAAAACCGCCTATTACCAAAGAATCTGAACATCATTTTTTCATGTTGTCAGATGATAGATGTGTTGATTTCTTAAAAAAGTGGACAAATGAGTCCGGGAGACTACAACCTGAAGCATTAAACAAAATCAATGAATGGTTAAAGTCTGATTCGAATGGAAAGTCATTACTAACGGATTGGGATATTTCAAGAGATCCTCCTTACTTTGGTTTTGAAATACCTAATGCACCGATGAAGTTTTTTTACGTATGGTTGGATGCACCCATTGGTTATTATGCTGGACTTAAAAACTGGTGTTCAAAGAATAAAGAAATTTTTAATGATTTTGTTAAACCAAATTCAGATTATGAGCAGGTACACTTTATCGGGAAAGATATTTTATATTTTCATTCTTTGTTTTGGCCTGCAATTTTAAAATTCTCTGGTTACAGAGTACCATCTGCAATATATGTGCATGGATTTCTGACTATAAATGGTTTAAAAATGAGCAAATCAAGAGGAACTTACATTACGGCCGAACAATACATCTCAGCCGGGCTTAATCCAGAATGGCTTAGATATTACATAGCGGCAAAATTAAACGGATCAATGGAGGACATCGATTTAAATCTTGAAGATTTCATGAAAAAAATTAACAGTGATCTTGTTGGAAAATATATTAATATATTAAGTAGGACATCCGGNTTTTTAATTAAATTTTTCCAAGGCAGTATTATCGAATTCAGTAATAAAAAAATCATGGGCTTGAACACTTCTAACTTAGAGTTAATATTTTCAGAATATAAAACAAAAATCCAAGATAACTACGAAGAAAGAAACACGTCAAAAGTTATCAGAAACCTAATCACACTTATGGACTCTGTTAATTCATTTATTGACGAGAATAAACCTTGGGTGATAGCGAAAATGGCAAAAAATGGATCGGCTGAAAGCGATTTATTACATTACATTCTTTCCGCAAGTTTATATTTTTTTGCAAAACTAACTATCTTAATTAAACCAATTCTTCCCGTGATCGCTCTCAGAGTAGAAAAAGAAGTTTTTAATGTCTCAAAACCTTGGTTATGGGAAGATATTGATAATTTAAAAATAAAGTCAATAAACCCTGTCGAACATTTGGTCTCCAGAATTGACCAAAATGATCTGGACAAATTAAATAATGGCAATTAATCATGTATCAAAAAAACAAACAATACAAATCCGAAATTACTGAGTTTATTACTAGTATGAAATCAGATAATCCTGAGCTTGAAAAAAAGCAAAAGTTGGGTAGATCAATTTTATGGGATCGTAACAAGAGTTTGGTACAAAAAAATGACAATGTTTCACATAATGAGATAAAACAGTCACCTTATGTTTATTTTTAATTTAATTTTACAATTAATTATCAATGGAAAATAACCGCGCTTTCAAAAACTTAAATGCTCGCCTTTATGGTGAACCCATTAGCCAAGTTCCAAGAGACTTATACATTCCACCAGATGCACTAGAAATAATTCTTGAAGCTTTTGAAGGTCCTCTTGACCTTCTTATTTATTTAATTCGAAAAGAAAATTTTAATATTCTTGACATACCAATGGCCCAAGTAACTTCCCAGTATCTCAAGTACGTTGATAAGATAAGAGAACACAATTTAGAGTTGGCTGCTGAATACCTGCTAATGGCTGCTGTTTTAATTGAAATAAAAGCTCGAATGCTAATACCAAGGCAAAATCTTCTTGAGGAAGAGGATGAAGTTGATGACCCAAGAGCTGAACTCGTAAGGCAGTTGATTGAATACGAAAAATACAAAAGAGTTGCAAAAAGCATAGATGAAATCCCAAGAGTTGACAGAGAAATATCTATCCCTTACGTTTTGCATATTTCATCAAATCAAAACATATTACCAGAAGTCTCATCTGAAAAACTGTTTAGATCGCTTAAATCCGTCATGCTAGCACAAAGTTTAAAAGTCAGTCACTCAATTGCAAAGGAAATATTATCAGTACGTGACCATATGACAGTAATCTTAAAAAAAATAAAAGAATTTAGCCACTTTGAATTTATAAATTTTTTTGCTTCCAAAAAAACTAATACACGTATGTCAGTTGTTGTGCATTTTCTTGCACTACTCGAGCTAGCAAAATCAGGTTTAATTACAGTTTCACAAGCGAAACACGATGCACCAATTTGGATAAGTGGTCCTACTAAAAATGACAAATCCAAGATTGATTGAGCTGGAACATCTTAATGGTCTTAAGCTTAAATCTTATTGCACAAGTCTTAAAAAGATTACTAAACTTTCCTCAATAAAAGAATTATCTGAGACCGTGGGGGCAAAACCGCGACTAATAGTTGGGCATGGTTCAAATATTTTTTTTCTTTCAACGAGAAAAAAACCTTTATCATCGATAGTTTTATTAAATCAACTCAAAGGTATAGAAAAAATTAATGAAAAAAGAGAAAAAGTATGTATTAGGTGCCATGCAGGGGAAAACTGGAATGACTTTGTATTATGGACTTTGAAAAAAAAAATAGGTGGTTTAGAAAATCTAGTGCTTATACCTGGCACTGTTGGAGCGGCACCAATCCAAAATATAGGAGCATATGGTGTTGAAGTGGGAGATAGGATTGATTCTGTAAATGTTTGGGATTTTAAATTAAAAAAAATTATTAAATTTACTGTTAAGGATTGCTCATTTGAGTATCGAAGTAGTATTTTCAAAAAACAAATGTTGCAAGAAGGATGGAAGAAAACTAGATACTTGATTTTGTCTGTAGATTTTCTGTTATGGCCAGAAAATAAAACACCATTAATAGCTCATTATCCAGGAATTCAAGAGGAACTCAATGGTGACTTATCTCCAAAAAAAATTGCAGAGGCTATAAAAAAAATTAGAACAAGTAAGCTACCGGATTCCGATCAACTTCCCAATATCGGTAGTTTTTTTCAAAACCCAAGGATCAAAGCATCTTTGGTTGAAAAAATAAAAAAAAGATTTCCGCAAATGCCAGAATTTGAAAAAACATATTTATCTTCTAAAGTCTCAGCAGCATGGTTAATAGATAAAACAAATTTCAAGGGATATAAAATTGGCGATGCAGGTGTTTATAAAAAGCATTCTCTAATTTTGGTAAATCATGGACACGCTACCCCAAATGATGTTTTGAAGCTAGCACAAAAAATTCAGAAAACTATACATAATAAATTTGGCATATGGCTAATACCTGAGCCTAGTATTATTTCTTCCTTCGAAAAAACAGCTTCTTCTCTGATGAGTCCAAGAAATCAAATTTATATCCCTCACAATTAAAATTTTTTAAGTCATTTGTTTTTTGAATTTTATTCTTAATAATGAAAGCAGCCATTAATCCTCTAGCTTTTTTCGCATATATTCCTACTGTCTTATATTCACCAGAGACATACTCTTGGAAAACTGGTGAAATATAATCATCAATCAANTTCCGTTCAACTGCTTTAAAGTATTCTTGAGATGCAAGATTAATAATAGTTTGGCTACTATGATTTTGTAGGTCTTCATTTAATTGATTTGCTATTTTTTTCCCCCACCAGTCATACAAGTTGTTTCCTCTCGAATTACTTAGCTTGGTTCCCATTTCTAAACGGTGAGGTTGAATTAAATCCAAAGGTTTAAGTAAACCATATAATCCTGATAATATTCTCATATTTTCTTGAGCAAAATGAATTTGCTCTTTTGCAAAAGATCTAATATCAAGCCCGTCGTATACATCACCATTAAAAGCAAAAATCGCAGGCCTTGAATTGTTTTTTTTGGGTTTATCCTTATAATCCTTATACCTTTGATTATTTAATTGAGAGAGTTTATCAGACAGCTTCATCAATTCCTTTATTCCTGATTTCCCCAGAGGAATTATGGTTTTAACAAGTTTATTAGCATCTTTTTGAAAAACTGGCGTGGTGAAATTTAATTCAGGAATAGGGTTTTCAAAATCCAAAGTTTTAGCAGGAGATAGTAAAATGATCACGACTTAACCTAACAATAAATAACTCACTATAGTAAACAAGTGACTTTCAAAAATGATAAAAAAAACTAAACCAAAAACCCCTAAATACTGGAATCAAGCATGCCGTGAATTATCCAAAAAGGATAAAAAATTGGCGCATCTAATATCAAAATACACTAATTTAAAAATTCAATCTCATGGTGATCCTTTTACCACACTGACGAGANCAATCGTGGGTCAACAAATTTCAGTGGCCGCTGCAGAGTCAATATGGCAAAAACTGTATTGTGTCATATCAGATGATAATAAGAAAAATCAAAAAATAATTTTAATTGAACCCTTAGAATTTTTAAAAAATTATTATAGGTTAAACTCAGTTGGATTATCAACCAGAAAAAGGAGTTATATTTACGAATTAGCTCAACACTTTGTAGATAACGAAGAATTTAGTGAGCAACTATTAAAAATGAATGATGAATGTGTTAATAACACTCTAATTTCATTTTCTGGAATAGGAATTTGGACCGTTAATATGTTTAAAATTTTTTGTTTGATGCAACCTGATATTTTTCCAGAGAAAGATTTGGGTTTGAAAAATGCAATCATTAAGACTTACAACATCAAAAATGATGATAGACAATTAGAAAACATCATTCAATTATCAGAAAAGTGGAAACCTTGGAGGACAGTGGCTACATGGTATCTGTGGTGTAGTATTGACCCTGTTCCAATTAATTATTAAGTTAACTTTAATGACTCAAATGAGAAACGNTAGCAATAAGGACCACTCCTGAGATAAGCCAAAGCATTTGCCTAACTGTCTCAAATATTGACACCTTTTTTTGTAACTGAGGTATTAAATCAGCTAAAGACACATAAATAAAACTGCTCGAGGCAAGTATTAAAAAATAGGGTAAAAATTCAATAAAAGACTCTAAAAAAACAAATCCAAAAATACCTCCCAAAACAGCAAAACACCCTGCAATGCTAACTTTTTTCAAGGCATCTCGCTTTGAAGAAAGTGATTTACTGACAACCACTAAATCTCCAACATGGTGGGGTATCTCATGTGCCAAGACGGCAAATGTTGTTAGAACGCCTAAATTCCAATTAGCAATAAATGCAGATGCAATCAAAACACCGTCACCAAAACAATGAATAGCATCACCAATTACCAAAACTGGCCAAATATTGTTCTTATTGCTTTCTTTTAGTTCCGTTTGTATATGGTTTTTATCATGTACTTTGCTGTTGGCCAATTCATTTATGTCATGGGACATACCATGCTCGTGTCCGTGATGGTAAAGTTGGGTTTTGTCCAAAAGAAAAAAGAACAGTAAACCAGCAAGAAGCCAAGACATCAAGTGAGGACTGTATGAGGATATCTCAAATGACTCTGGTATTAAATTTAAAAAAGCTGTAGCAAGCAAGGTTCCCGCAGCAAAACTCAGCAAATAATCACTAAAGCGTGCCATAATTTTCCATGCTATGAAATTTGCAACAAATACACTTCCCACTCCTGCAATAAAGGTTCCTAGAATTATGAAAAAGATAGTCATTCAGTTTATTAAAAAAATTGTTATTTATGTTCACTCCAAGTATAGCTAGTTTAGAGGTATGTTTTCTTACCGACATGTTTTCCATATTGGAAATTTAGCTGATGTTTTAAAACACTCAACACTTGTTGCTTGTGTTAAACACTTGTTATTGAAGGAAAAACCATTCATGGTTTTAGATACTCATGCTGGCGCAGGTAAATATTCTACAACTGACCCCTTAGGAAGAAACAAAATGGAGTGGCAATCAGGATTAGGTAAGTTAGTAACAATAATGGAGAAAAAAAATTATCTGCCTTCAATAATTTATGACTATTTGAAACTTGTAATTATTCATAACAACGGCAACCAAATTAAAAATATTCCTGGATCTCCTGCCTTAGCATCAATGTTATTAAGAAAAAATGATAGATTATGGGCATTTGAGTTACATCCCTCTGAATTCATGAATCTAGAAAAAAATTTCTCAGGCTCTAATAAAAAAGTTATTTTAGAAAAGTCGGATGGTTTCATCTCTTACCGTAAGCTCTTACCACCGATCAGTAGAAGAGGCCTTATTTTTATTGATCCATCCTACGAAAATAGAAATGACTATGAAAAAACTTTTTTCTATGTAAAGGAAGGTTTAAAAAAATTTGAAACCGGTATTTTCGTTATCTGGCTTCCCAACATACAAAGATATGAGGTAAAAAAAACTTTAGGGAAACTTAAAAATCTAAAAATTAAAAATTTTTATCATGTAAGGGTCCAATTTAAAAAAAATAAATCGAACTCATTAGGTTTATTAGGTAGCAACTTAGTAATAATCAATCCTCCATTTGGAATCGAACCAAAACTTGATGAGGTTTCCTCATTCATGGAAAATACAGCTGAACTCCATGAATAAGAAAGACCTCAATCATACTTAAATTGAGTATCTAAAATTGCTCATCCTCAGTTGAACCCTCAAATGCACCTGTTGAAGATTCCTTTTCTATTGTTGTGGTTACTGCATCGAAATATCCTACTCCAACCTCTCTCTGATGCTTAACTGCTGTAAAACCCTTTTCCGCTGCAGTAAACTCAGCTTCTTGAAGTTCGACATATGCACTCATCTGATTTCTAGCATATCCATGAGCGAGGTTAAACATTCCGTAATTTAGACTATGAAAACCAGCCAAAGTAATGAATTGGAATTTGTACCCCATAGCTCCTAATTCACGTTGGAATTTGGCAATAGTACTGTCGTCAAGGTGTTTTTTCCAATTAAAAGAAGGTGAGCAATTATATGCCAGTAATTTTCCAGGAAACATCTTGTGTATAGATTCAGCGAATTTCTTTGCGAAATCTAAATCGGGTTTTCCTGTTTCACACCACAATAAATCTGCATAGGGTGCGTAGGCAAGACCTCTTGATATAGCCTGCTCAATTCCAGGTTTTGTTCTGTAGAACCCTTCAACTGTTCGCTCTCCTGTACAAAATGAACGATCGTTATCATCAATGTCAGATGTTAACAGATCAGCTGCTTCAGCATCTGTTCTGGCCAACAAAAGAGTAGGAACCCCCATAACATCTGCAGACAATCGTGCAGCAATTAACTTGGATACCGCTTCGCGAGTTGGCACAAGTACTTTACCGCCCATATGTCCACACTTTTTAACCGCAGCAAGCTGATCCTCAAAATGTACCCCAGCCGCACCTGAAGAAATCATTGCTTTCATTAATTCAAATGCGTTGAGAACACCCCCAAAACCTGCCTCTGCATCCGCCACAATGGGCAGGTAATAATCGACATAATCCTCATCAGATGGGTTTTTACCTTCCATCCATTGAATCTCATCACATCGTGAAAGACTGTTGTTAATTCTTTTGACAACATCTGGAACAGAGCTGACTGGATACAGTGACTGATCGGGATACATTTCACCAGCATTGTTTGCATCACCAGCGACTTGCCAACCTGATAGATAGACTGCTTTTAAACCTGCTTTTGCCTGTTGCATAGCTTGGTTACCACTTAATGCTCCGAGGGCATTTACAAACGGTTCGTTATTAACAAGATTCCAAAGTTTTTCAGACCCACGAGTTGCCAAAGTGTGCTCAACTTGAATTGAACCTCTAAGCCTCACAACATCCTCAGCTGAGTACCCTCTTTTTATATTTTTCCACCTGGTACTCTCTGACCATTCTTTTTGAAGCTTTTTTGCTTCTTCACTCCTAGACTGCATAGACTTTCTCCTCTGTNATACAAAGTTATAAGAAATTAAANCTCAAATAAAACCAGCTATANATACAAAAAAAAAATAGTTCTCTGCGAACTATTTTTTTTTGTAGAATCAAAAAAATTAGTTGNAACTCTTAANTTTTTTATTATATTCTATTTTTACATCTTGTTATCACGATATTTCCCTCATGGCTTTAATTGTTGGTGTTGATATTATGTCTTTTAATGCAAAAGTACCTGATATTAATGCAAATGAAGCTCCAATTAAACCTCCTATCATCAAAAAGTAAAAATTAAAAGTTAAATCAAAACTAAATACTGTTTTTGCAACAATTTTTGATAATATTTGAGCCATACCAGTAGCCAAAAAACCTGATAAAAATCCAATGGAAAAAAGTTCAAACCACTGCGCCAAGGCTATTTGCCTTTTACTAGCACCAAGCGAACGAAGTAAAACAACCTCTGTAATTCTTTCTCCTCTTGAAGATACTAAACAGGCCCACAATACAAGACAACCAGAAATAAGACAAAAAAGAAATAGGAATTGCACAGCAAATACTGATTGCGTAATTAATCTTCTAACCTGTTTGGCTATTAATTCAGTATCTACAACTGTTAAATTTGGAAATTGTTTTAATAATTCACTTTTAAATTCGACTTTTGTACTAGGATACTTGTTGTCACTTAACTTAATTNCAGAATCTTTTATAGACGGATTCAAATAGAATGCGGTTATTGCTGACTGTGGTTTATCTTCCAAAGCAATTTCAGACAAAAACATAAAAAAATTCACCTGCATTGACTCCCACTTTAAGGATCTAAAGCTAGTAACAGTTACATCTAATTTTTCACCAGCAACATCAAAACTTAATACGTCACCTATGCGCAGATCAAACTTTTTAGCAAAATCTTTTTCAACTGATACCTCATATTTTTTTGAGTTCAACTCTAATCCCTCAACAATTACATTATGAGCGGGTATTTTTTTTCCATAAGAAAGGTTAATCTCTCTTTTTAAAAGGCGTCTTGTTGATAAAGATGAATAATTTTCTAATAATAATTTTTCATCNTTAATCATTATTAATCTTGCTTTGACCATTGGGTACAAAATAACATCTTCAATATTGTTTGATTTCAAAAAAGATTTAAAATCATTTTTTTGNTCTTGTTGAATATTAATAATAAAATTATTTGGTGCATCATCGGGNATGAGGTTTTTCCAGGCCAAAACCAAATCGTTCTGAATAAAAGATGAAGTGGCCAATGCTGCAATTGATATACCTAGTCCTATAATTTGAGCAGAAATAGATAAGTTTCTTCTTTTTGCAGCTCTTTTGAAGTTAATCCATACCCAATTTAATTCTTGAAAATTTTTCAAAACGCTGGGCAGGTTAAATAAAGAAATTAATTTAAGAAAAACNATACAAACTGCAAAAAAAAGTAATGCGATTATCAAAAATCCGAAACTAACAATAAGTGCCATTTCTAAATTTTTTGTCACTACATAAAGCATACAAAGAAAACTTAAAACTAATGTAAAAAAAACCAAAACATTTTCTTTACAAAACATTTTTTTTTCTAGACTCTTTTCCTTTTCCAAACGTAAAGTAGAAATTGGATTACTCTTGAAAACTTGATGAAATGATGGCCAAGAGAAGGTCATGACAAGTAAGACTGCGATGATCAATGCTTGAAAAAAAATCCAAAATGAAGGGAACTGAATGCTTGGTAACTTTACACCTGAAAAATTAGTTAAAAACCAACCCAACAGTAGTTGAGTGAAAAAACCTATCAAACAACCAATTAAAATTCCACATACTAGAATTAAGACTAATTCTGAAATAGAGATTTTCCTTAAAATTCTATAGTCACAACCAAATACTTGCATCAGAGCAAATCCATTTTTTTTTGACTGTGCTAGCTGTTTAGAAGCCAATGCAATTGAAACCGCCGACATTAGCATAGTGACCATTCCAATTAATGACAAAAAAGAATTGGCCTTTTCTAAAGCCTCATTTAGATCTGGTCTTGCAGTTTTAACCGTATCAACGCGTAGTCCAGAGCTTAAACCTTCATTAATAAACTTATCAAAATCGTCTAATCTTTCAGTTTTATCAGTTGCCAACCACATTCTATAACTGACTCTGCTCCCAACTTGTATGAGACCTGTTTCTGGTAGGGACTCATAATTGATAAAGACTCTTGGGGCAAAATTTACAAAGTTTATACCTCTATCTGGCTCATACAAAACAATTCCACTAATTTCAAACATCTTATTTCCAACATAAATCTCATCACCAATTTTAAGTTTAAGTTGTTTAATTAATGTCGGATCAACCCAAACCTCATCCCTACCTAGGGCTGGGTTCAACTTTATTCCCTGAAAGGTGTTAATTTCAAGTTGCCCTTTCAATGGATAGTTTGTAGTAACTGCTTTTATCGATGCCAGTTTACTCAAGTCACGGTGAACAACCATGCTTGGAAACCTACTACCAAGAGCCCAGGAAATATTGAGTTTGCCTGCTAAGTCAGTCCANTCTTTTGGTATTGGTTTATCTGATACTATCCTTCTGTCAGCACCAAGACTAGATTGCATATCTTTGTTTAAAGACTGTTTCACCCTATCAGAGAGAAAACTAATACAACTAATAGAACTAACAGCGACTATTAAAGAAAAAAGAAGAAGTGTTAAGTTTCCAGCACGCAAATCTCTATAAAAGTTTACGATAATAAAATTAATACTTATATTTTTCAAAAATAAACCCCTGTTTGATTTTAATTGGCTCTTAGCGAGTCGACTATTTTTATGTTTGAAGCCCTAATAGCAGGTATCATTCCACCTAAAACTCCCATAATGACAGAGAAACTTAAACCGTAAAATAAAATTGAAGTAGAGAGTGAAAACCTAAATGCTAACTCTGAAAAACTTGTAAAATTTGTTGTTGAAAATTCCAAATTCATCATAAAAACTGCAAAAAAAAGTCCAGCAACTCCTCCAATAATAGATAAAAAAATTGATTCTAGTAGAAATGCGCTTAAGATTGCTCTTCTTTTAAAACCCAATGCTCTCAAGGTGCCAATCTCTGCCACTCTATTTGCTACAGCTGACTGCATTGTAATAGCGGCTCCAATAATTGCTCCTATGGAAAAGATTATTGTAAGTGTTAACCCTAAAGTTTTAATAAATGCAGATAATGCTTTAGATTGATCTGAAAAAAAAATCCTCTCTCTTTTAGCTTGTAAGGGCAATCTAATGTCTAAATCTATAGCTTTTTTAATTGAATTAAACTTAGTTGAATCAATAAGCCGCAATACAATTGTAGAAAAGCTAGTTCTTCGAAATGATTGCATTAATATATCAATATCANTCCATATTTCAGAGTCAAAACCACTTCTTCCAGAATCAAAATAGCCAACAATTTTCCATGTTTGGCTTCCAAATTTTATTGACTGACCTAATTGCATATTTTCAAAACGCTTGACAATGGCACTTCCAACAATAATTTCATTTGAACCTTCTCTAAAATTTCTACCTCTGATAATTTTGATTTGCCTTCGTAAATTAACGCCGATTTTATTCAACCCTCTAATTACAACGTTTGATTGTTTTAAGGTTTTCTTCTTAGGCAAATTGACTAAAACNACTAACTCTTTAGATACCTGTGGGTATGGAATACTAGCTACTTCAGACAGTTGACTTATGATTGATGCTTGCTCACGACTGATTGAACTTTGAATTTCACTTACGGCTCCTCGTCTAGTAACAACAACATTATCAAACTCCCCTGTAGATACCAAAGTCTGTTTAAGTCCCTCATCCAACATCAAAACTGTAGTAAAAACATAAACCACTAAAGCTAATCCGAAAGCTGTAAGGGAAGTTGTTATTCCTCTCACCAATAGATTTCTAAAACTGTAGGAAATTGGAATTTCAGTTAAGTTCATAATTAAATCGATCTTAGACCCGAGGTTATATTAATATTTGAAGCTTTGATCGATGGAAATAATGAAGAAACCAGTCCAGTCAAAATTACTAAAAATATCTGGTAAATAACTGTTTCCTGAGATACTTCGAAAACCGGAAATAATGTTCCTGTAGTTGAACTAAATATGTATGCTGCCGGAAATGTTAGAGCTACGCCAAATACACCTCCAACAATAGACAAAAATAAAGATTCCATAAAAATTATTTTTATTAAAAACAATGGAGAGAACCCAATTGCTCTGATTGTGGCGTATTCTCTAATTCTTTCACGAGAAGTCATACTCATTGTATTTGCCATTACAGCCATAATAATTAAAATTACCACATATGAAACCAATCTAATAGCAACTACAATCGCTTCAGTCATGGCAACAAAACCTAATTGAAAAGCTTTTTCAGTTTCTGTGTATGTTTCTTTTACTGAATTTTTAAATAGTTCATCAATTGCTACAGAAATCCNAGCAGCATCTGCAATTTTTTTTATTTCAACTATAAAAACTCCTACTGATTCTTCGTCTCGTAAAATTGACCTTTTTTTAATTTCTTCATTTAGATAACCCCAATGAAAAAACATTTGCGCAGTATCAGTCGTAGAATCTTTACCATCATAAATTCCTGCAACTTTAAATTCCCATTTNCCTGGAAAAATTTGTCCGTCCAACACCATTAAATCGCCTACTTTCAAATTATGCTCATCTGCAATTTTTCTTCCAATTAAGGTGCTTCTTTTATCTCTAAAAAAAGATTCTTTTTGAACATCTGCAACTAAATATTCCGGATATATTGTCAGGTAACTTTCGGGATCTACAGCAAATTGCGGAAAAAAATTCTTAGGCTCTTTGTATACGCCACCAAACCACCTAGACCAACTTACCTTNTTTACGCCTTCCAGTTTTTCTATCCTTTTCAAATGCGACATAGGTATTGGGAATATTAATGATGTTGANCTTCTAACAATCAATCTTGCATTACTTGCTCCTTCCGCTCCTGCATACCAAGCATCAACAACAGTCGAAAGCAAACCATAAGAAAGTGTGGCTACTATCAAACCAAATATAGTCAAAACTACTCGTATTGGATGTCTAAGTAAATTGAAAAAAATTAACTTGAAAATTAAAATGATTTCTCTCCAGTCAGTTGGCCTTTTTCAAGTGATATAATGGANTTAGCNCTTTCAGCNGCTCTAGGGTCATGCGTAACCATCACGATTGTCTGCTTTTGTTTTTTGTTCAAATCTTGTAAAAGTTTTAGTATTTCCTCAGCTGAGTCTCTGTCTAAATCTCCNGTTGGTTCATCAGCAACTATCAAAGGAGCTTTAGTAACTAAAGCTCTTGCTATGGCAACTCTTTGTTGCTGGCCTCCTGATAACTCGTTTGGCTTGTGATCTAGTCTATCCAGCAAACCGACTTTGGCGATAGCATTCATGGCCATTTCTCTTCTTTGATTTTTACTGTAATTGAATAGTTGTAAAGGCAACTCTATATTTTCGATTACATTTAAAACTGGAATCAAATTATAAAACTGGAAAATAAAACCTACATTATTCGCTCTCCAACTTGAAAGCTCAGATTCTGACATAACTGAAATCTGATTACCATTGACAGTNATAATNCCAGAGTCAGGTTGATCTATTCCAGCTATCAAGTTTAACAGAGTGCTTTTACCTGAACCGGATGGACCCATCAATGCAGTAAAGCTTCCCTTTTTGACTGATAAGGAGAGAGAAATTAAGACTTTAACTTCCTGGCCAGCCCTAAAATAACTTTTATTTACTTTTTGGATCTCAATCAAGGCTCTAAAACCACAACACTATCGCCAGTTTTGAGATCACTTGATGGATTTATAATAACAAGATCACCAAGTTCAACTCCTTCAACGGACAAAACATCACTATCAGTAAAATCAATGCTATCTATTCTTATTTTTTTTAACACATCTTTTTTAATACTATAAAAATAATTAGAATCACCATCTGTAATGATTGCTTCTTTAGTTATAGCTAAAAAAGATTTTTTTTCATCCTCATTTAATTTTCTTTTTAAAAATGCGACCTTTGATGACATGTCAGGAAGAATACGATTGTCGAGTTGATCAAATCCAATTTTAATCATTCTAGTTGCTTTAGCTCGATCAATTGTTGGAACCATACGGACAACTTCGCCATAAAATTTTTCTCCAACTAGTGCATCAAGTTTTANAACCACTGGTTGACCTAGAGTTATCTTTGAAATGCTCGATTCAGACACATCAACTTCAACTTCAAGAGTTGACATATCAGCAATTGTTACAACAGCCCCTTTAGAATTAGCTGCTGATGAAAATGGAGTTATATTATCTCCAACATTTGCATTCTTTGTTAGGACGACTCCATTAAATGGAGCTCTAATTTCAGCTTGAGTAAAATTAGCAAAAATTACATTTCTTGAAGCTTTTGCNGCTTTCAAACTAGCCTTTGCTTTGTTAAGCCTTGAAAGAGTATCGTCAAATTTGGAGTTTGATATAAAACCTTTTCTTAGAAGACTTGAGGATCTTCCGTGAGCCAGAGTAGCGTTTTCAAGCTCTGCAATAGCCAACCCAATTTTTGCTTTTTCTTGTGCTAATTGAGCAGTAAGATCATCTCTTTCTAATTGAGCAATTAACTCTCCTTTTTTTACTATTGAACCCTCNTGNACTCCTAGCCATTCTAAAATGCCACTTGCNTTAGATGAAAGTGAAGCTTTTCTCTGTGCAACAACATAACCACTCGCGTTAAGTACAGTCAGTGCCTGATAGGGATAAGCTAACACTACAGGAGCTACTTGAACTTCTTTTTCTTTTGTAAAAAACCAAATCCATACAAAAAAAAGGGCCATACAGGCTACTAATACAGCTAACCACTTATTAATAATTAATCTCGACACAATTTATACCTTAAAACAAAAAAATTAACACTTAGTTGTCAACAAGAACATCAAATAATAAAATAAATTTATATAAAAATCATACAATTAGAACAACTATCACACACAATCAAGAATTAATCTTGCCTAATTGTTCTGTACTGATTAGCATTTATCTAACTAGTTTTAAACTATGGGAGAGCTATGTCAACTTCGTGGATGTCAGTCGATAGTGCAAGTGGTGAGTCTTTCAAAGCTTATGTAAGTCTACCACCGGCTGGTTTTGGGCCTGGATTGCTANTAATTCAAGAAATTTTTGGTGTCAATGAGCATATCAAAGCTGTGTGTGATCAGTATGCTAATGACGGATTTGTTGCTGTTGCACCAGACATTTTTTGGAGAGATAAACCTCTGATAGATTTTTCATACGACAGTGAGAGTATTAAAGCTGGTAAAAAACTATTTAAGAATTTAAATATTCATCTCACTGCAAGTGACTTACAAAGAACTGNAGAGGCTATTCGACACATCCCTTCATGCAATGGTAAAGTTGGANGTATTGGATTTTGTATGGGTGGGTTACTTTCATATGTCTGCGCGGCCAGAGCTGGAGTAGATTCTGCCGTCAGCTATTATGGAGTAGGTATAGAAAATTACCCAGAACTAATACCTGACATCACTTGCCCAATTCTCTTTCATTTTGCTGATAAAGANACATTTATAAGTCAAGAAGTTGTCAATAAAATAAAAAATAACATCGGNAAAAAAACACCTGCACGAATAATTGTTCATAAAGGAGCTTCNCATGGATTTAACTGTTGGAAGAGGTCCTCNTGGAACCAATCAGTTGCTNCTACTGCAAGGGGCCAAAGTTTAGTTCACTTGATGGAAAGTTTGTAACATAAAGGATTGTANCTTCTTCTATATTTAACTACACAAAAAAATATCTTTTTATCAATAACAAATTCTTCCAACAAATACAATTCACTTATAAATATGTTTTTAATTCAATATGTTTAAACTTAACTAGATCACTAATTAAACTGACCTCTTGTATTAAGTTTGCTAGATTAATTAAATATNTTATCAAGTCTTAACATTAAACCTTTTAGAAATAAATGTGAAAAAAATTTTTTGGTCTTAGAATTTAATAAAATCAAAATTTTTTGAGGTGACTTGATCTAGTGATGTAACTTACTTTTCAGACTATAAAAAGCCAATTTTCAATTACATAAAAATATGTTGGGAAAAATAAAATTTTTATTTGAATAGTTGACCAAGACTTGCAAAAATTGATTTGATAACTAAAAAAACAAATAACTTAAGTTTGTAGCTAATAAACTTAAGACTTTATTAATTAAAAGATTGGTAGCGGGGGCAAGATTCGAACTTGCGACCTTCGGGTTATGAGCCCGACGAGCTGCCAGACTGCTCCACCCCGCGCCGTAAAAAATTATGCAATACTATTCATACAATAAAATGCAACACTATTCATACAATAAATAAATTTATAGTCTTTAATTGTACTACTAATAATTATTTTAATCTTTTGATACTCACACGCATTATAATTCAAAACATATGAAATTCAGAATTATTCATTATTTTAACAAAATCCTCCGCTATCAAATTTAATTTATGAAATATTGCTCAGAGTGTGGGTCTGCGATAGAAAACAGGATTCCGCCAGAAGACAATAGACCAAGAGCGATATGCACTAGATGCTCAAGAATCCACTATGTAAATCCCAAAGTGGTAGTAGGCTCAATGTCAACTTGGGAAAATAAAATTCTTCTGTGCAAACGTGCAATAGATCCAAGAAAAGGATTTTGGACACTTCCTGCTGGCTTTATGGAAATTGGAGAATCTACGTCCGAGGGTGCAAAAAGAGAAACGGTTGAAGAATCCGGTGCTGATGTAGAGTTAAGAGAACTATTTGCCGTATTTGATATACCCACTTTCAATCAGGTTCATATTTTTTACTTGGCTAGAATGAAATCTGCTAAATTAANACCTGGAATTGAAAGTTTAGAAGCTAAACTATTCAGTGAAGAAGAAATTCCTTGGTCTGAACTGTCTTTCACTTCTGTAAAAAAAGCTCTTGAACTTTTTTATGAAAAAACAAATCCAACANTGCCAAGAGTTCATACTGCATTAATAACCTCAAAGTAGTAATTAAAACTTTAATATGCTCTTTATTTAAAATTGATGAATAATATTAACGATATTCCATGGATTAGCCCTGATATGCACTTTCCACCAACAGACAAAAAAGTCTCAGAAATTCCGGAGTTTAACGGCCTTATTGCCGCTAGTGACAGACTGAGTACAAAAATGTTGATAGATGCATATCACAAAGGAATTTTTCCTTGGTCAGGTCAAGGTCAGCCTATTTTATGGTGGAGTCCTAATCCAAGAATGATTTTAGATTGTAGCAAATTCATCATTCATAACTCTTTAAAGAAAAANATTAAATCAATGTTAAAAAATGGTATGAGATTGACCTGTAATAAAGTTTTTAGAGAAGTAATCACAGCTTGTTCCGTTCCCAGACCAGGCCAAAAAAGTACTTGGATCACGCCGGAAATAATTGAATCTTATTACTCTTTACATGAAAAGAATTTAGCTCATAGTATAGAAGTTTGGCAAAATAAAGATTTGATTGGAGGCTTATATACGGTTGCCATTGGAAAAATGGTTTTTGGAGAAAGTATGTTCAATAGNCAGTCAGATGCCTCAAAAATAGCTTTAACGGCTTTGGTAAGATGGCTAGCTAACAACGAAGGTGAGATAATTGATTGTCAACAAGAAACTAAACATTTGGCTAATTTCGGAGCAAAGCCAATTGAACGAAAAAAATTTGAAAAGTTAATTCAAAAATTAACTCTTTTACCTGATTTACCATGGGCTAGTAACCCTCCTTCAACTGAAATACTTTTTTAGTTAAACTTTAATTCACTTATGGCATTAATTAGGAAATTAGATAAACCAGATAGAATACATTTCTACCTAACTGAGCAATACTCCTGCAGTTATATTAAAGGATACCAAGCACGATCCAAAGTTGCTTCCCCTCCACATTTAATTAATTATGACTCCTATAATAATTTGATTGAAAAGGGGTTCAGAAGAAGTGGAGTGTTCTCTTATAAGCCTTATTGTGACAAATGTTCAAGTTGTATACCAATTAGGATTCCCGTCTATAATTTTTTCCCAAACAAGACTCAAAAAAGAACATCCAAAAAACTTAAAAAAAACTTGGTAGTACGTAGCGAAGAATTGTCTTTCAATGAAGAACATTTTTTACTATACAAAAAATATCAATCAACAAGGCACTCCGGCAGTGGAATGGACCAAGACAATAGGAATGAATACTCGCAATTTTTGTTGACAAGCAATGTTAAAACAGAGCTAGTGACTTTTCGAGATAAATCTAATATTTTAAAGATGGTTTGCATTTTTGACATTTTAAAAAATGGAATGTCATCCGTTTATACTTTTTTCTCACCTGATGAAAAATCTTCTTCTTATGGCACCTATGGAATTTTATGGCAAATCGAAGAATGTAAAAAACGTAATTTATCATTTTTATATCTTGGTTACTGGATTAACCAAAGCTCAAAAATGGTTTACAAGACAAGATTTCGCCCTTATCAAATGTTTGATAAGGGGCTATGGACAACTTACAAATGATAAACAAAAATCTTTACCAAAAACTGCTACCATATCTTTTTAAATTAGATCCCGAGTTTGCTCATCATAACTTTTTATTAATGGCGTCATTAATTGAAAAAGCGATAAGTATGGGAATTAGAAGTGGTTCTCCTTACGAAAAAAATCCTTTACAAGTAAGCACTCTTAATTTTAAAAACAGAGTGGGTTTGGCTGCAGGGATGGATAAAAATGCCTCTTACATTGATACTCTTTCATGGTTGGGNTTTGGTTTCATAGAGGTTGGTACTGTAACTCCAAAACCACAACCTGGAAATAAAAAGCCAAGGCTGTTTAGATTGCCCCNTGACAAAGCATTAATTAATAGTATGGGTTTTAACAATGATGGCTTAAATACATTTGTCAATAATTTAAAAAAATCAAAATGGGTAAAGCAAAAAAAAGGATTGATTGGCATAAATTTAGGTATGAATTTTGATACTGATCTAAATAATGCTCATTTAGATTATGAGACAGGTTTAGATGCTACTTATAAATATGCTGACTATATTGTTATTAATATATCCTCCCCAAATACTAAGGGACTAAGAAAACTACAAGAAAATATTTTTTTAAAAAAATTACTTGCATCGTTAAAAAAAAAACAAAAACAATTATTAGCAAAATACTCTTTTCATAGACCAATTTTCATAAAGATATCTCCAGATATTAATCATGAATTTTTGGAAGAAACTTTAGAATTAATTAAAACTTATGAAATAGAGGGTGTGATAGCTACAAACACTACTATTAAAAAAGAAAATATTTTAGAAAAAAAATACTCAAACCAACAAGGAGGACTCTCTGGTGCACCGTTACTTTTGAAATCAAATCAGATTCTTTCTCAGATAAAAAAATACTTGCCTTCTGAAGTGATTTTAATAGGATCGGGTGGAATAATGTCAGGTATTGATGCAAGTGAAAAAATCATTAAAGGGGCTGATGTAATTCAACTATATTCTGGTCTTATTTTTTCAGGTCCAGATCTTGTTCCAGAGTGTATAAAAATGATTGATAATAATTTATCATCTAAAAATACTTAACTATCAAAAAATTTGATATTTTATGTATTTGATTTATGAATCTATTTNACTCAGAGGAATTGTTAACGCTTGAAAAGCATTTACATTAGTTTTCTTATGGTGTGTTTTCTCTGTACTTGCTTTTAAAATCCAGTTCTTTATTTCTTCAGCATCCATTCTGCGCTTACGATTTCCTTCGGCATCTAACATCACAATTATTACTGGACTTTTGTTAATGAAAGCTTGCATAACAAGACACCTTCCAGCGTCTCTTATAAATCCTGTTTTAGATACTCCTAGATCCCATAACTCTCCTCTCGCCAAGGCATTTGAGTTTCTAAATTTATGTGTCCTATTTCTAATTCGAACAAGATGTTTAACAGAAGTGGAGTACTCTCTCACGAGTGGAAGTCTAGAAGCCTCGTCAACTAATCTGATCAAGTCTCTTGGTGATGAAACATTTCCACTGTTTAAACCTGTAGGCTCTGTAAAAACAGTTGACCACATACCCAAAAGCTTTGCTTTTGCATTCATTGCTCTAACAAAACCCTTTATTCCACCTGGATAAGTTCTTGCAAGTGCATGAGCAGCTCTGTTCTCTGAGGACATTAAGGCCAAATGAAGCAAATCACCACGAGCAAATCTTGAACCAACAGTTAGCCTTGATTTGTTATAACGCTCTAGCTTTGCATCTGCTCGAGTGATTCGAATCATATGTGTAAGAGACATATTTTTTTCTAATATAACAAGAGCTGTCATTAACTTGGTAATCGAGGCAATCGGAAGAATAGCATCAGGATTTTTTTCCAACATAACCTCTCCCGATAATTGATTGATAACCATAACAGCACTTGAATTTAACCGAATTTTTGATTTTGTATTTCTTAAACCCAATTGAGTTCCTACAGATGGTGGACGGATATCAATTTTTTTTATCGGGTACAAATACAATCTTTGTCCAATCTTAATTTTACTACTTTTTAACCTATTAATTTTCTTTAGGTTACGTACAGAGGTTTTAAATTTTTTTGCTATTAAAGATAAATTATCCCCTCTTCTTACTTTGTAAACTCTTGAGTTTCCATTAGTATTAATTAAATTCGAGGTTCTAGAAAAATAAATTCTTTGACCAATTCTAATCTTACTGTTTTTTAACCTATTAATTTTCTTTAAGTTACGTACGGAGGTTTTAAATTTTTTTGCTATTAAAGACAAACTATCGCCTCTCCTTACTCTGTAAAAGTTAGGCTTATTATTTGTCGGCACTCTGATGTTAAGTCGTTGACCTGCAAAAATTTTATTAGATTTAAGNTTATTAAATTTCTTTATTGAATAAACATGAACTTCAAATTTTTTAGANATTGAGGATAAACTATCACCTTCTTTTACAACGTAAGTGAATGAACTATCAGTTGTTTTGGCTGAAGCTTGGTTAAAAATTAAACCCGAAGCAAACAAAACAATAAATAAGAATAGCAACGAATAATTTGACAGTGTTTGGATTTGAGTATCTATATTTTTCTGCATAAAACCTTACTGAAATAATAAACTTATACACGTGATTTTATATTTCCAAGCAAAAAGTACACCAATTTCTCTTAAATACTTTAAATGAACTTGAAAATTTTTCTATCTTTTAACCTTGCCCTCATTAATTATTACTCCACCAAGAAATACTATTTCTTTTTTTAAGTCATTGATTGCTTTGTCAAATAGTAACTTATTTTGAAAGGTAATCTTTTCATAATGTCCACTCATTTTAATACCTAGCTCAAGAGTAAAATTAGTTTTTAGACCTTTATCAGGGTTTGAGTTTGGTAAGCTATAAACTTTTATATTTTGATAGTTTTTAACTATNTGGTTTANTGNCGGTGTTATTGATGACTCATACAATGAATCTATTTGAAAAAAATATTCTACCTCGACAAAATCAGAAAATATATTTTGATGATTTTTTTCTAGAACCCACTCCATCATNGGCCCTGCCATTTGAGGAAATCCAGGTAAAAAATAATGATTTTTAATAGAAAATCCTGGAATATTACTGTGTAGATTAGGAATAATTTTGGAACCGAACGGAAACTCACCCATTTGTAAACGCTCCGATGTAATAGAAATGTTTAATTTTTTAAATTTTTCCTTTATCAACTTCTCTGCTTCAGAATTCAAACTCAAATTTACCCCTAAAGCATCAGCACAAGCTTGCCTGGTATTATCATCAGGTGTTGATCCGATTCCACCAAAACAAAAAACAATTGAATCCATATTCAAGAAAGAAAACCTTAAAAACTGCTCGCAAAGTTTTTTTTCATCGCCCACTTTGACCACCCAAGTAATTGGAATACCGCGTTTAGACAATATTTTCTTTGAATTTTCAAAATGTTGATCCATTCTTTTGCCAGATAAAATCTCATCTCCAATTATAATTAATCCAATTTGATATTTCTTAGTCATTATTCAAATAATCCAATAAATTTTAAAAATTATTATCTTACAATTAGATTGCAATCTTGAGCTTTAAATTATTAAAATACAGTAACTTGTAATTTTATTTAGTTAATATAATTTGTTTTTTTAAACATAAGCTCATAATGACTTCAAAATCTAAAATAATAACTCCAAACGAAATACCTCAATTTGTGAATTGGCTTCGTTCAGTGGCTCCTTATATTCACTTATTTAAAGAAAAAATATTTGTAATAGCTTTTTCTGGTCAAGTGGTTGTTGAAAAAAAACTGGAATCATTAATCCACGATTTAGCACTCTTAAATGTAATGGGTATTCAAATTGTAATTGTATACGGATCAAAACCTCAAATAGANGAACAACTCAGATTAAGAAAATATAAAAATAAATTTGTTAATGGAATTCGAATTTCTGATGCACTAGTTATGGANTGCGTAAAGGAGGCTGTTGGTGAAATAAGATTGGATATCGAAGCTGGTTTTTCCTCTGGCTTACCAAACACTCCAATGGGAAACTCAAGAATAAGAGTTATAAGTGGTAATTTTTTAATAGCAAAACCCTTGGGTGTTCATAATGGAATCGATTTTAAATCCACTGGATCGGTTAGAAAAGTTGAAAGAGAGCCTATACTTCAATCCTTATCCAAAGGTGCAATTGTTTTGATTCCTCCACTAGGTTTTTCACCAACAGGAGAAGCTTTTAATTTGTCATACGAAGAGGTTTCATCATCAGTGGCTGTTGAACTGAATGCAGAAAAATTAATTTTTATTTCAGATGAAAAATCCATTCCCTATGAAGTTAAAAATGACCCTGTCGAAATTTCCTGTAAATCAGCAAAAAAGATATTAGAAAAAAAATTAGTTGGGACAGACAATTTAATTTTATCTAATTCGATTAAATCATGTGAAGAAGGCGTAAAACGAGCACATTTAATACCCTATCAACGAGATGGTGCAATTCTTATGGAACTATTTACTCACTCTGGTATTGGTGCAATGATAGTACAAGAAAATTTGGAATCCATTAGGAGTGCCGAACTGGATGATATTGGTGCGATAATAACATTAATACAGCCATATGAAGAGGATGGTACGCTTAGGTTTAGAGACAGAAACAAAATAGAGCAACAAATTAATGATTTTTCCGTTATCGAGCATGATGGATTAATTTCAGGATGTGCAAATTTGACAATCTATCANGAAACTCTCTCAGCTGAGTTAGGATGTTTAATAATAGATAAAAATTTTCAAGGAAAAGGTGAAGGTGAAAGACTACTCAAAGATGCGGAAAGTAAAGCTNTAAAACATGGAATTAATTCATTGTTTGTTTACACAACCATCGCAACACATTGGTTTTTAAAAAGAGGGTTCATTGAAAAAAATACAAACAAGAATTCAGATAAAAAAACTTCGCAGATGAATTACAGAGCATCGAAATTTCTTCAAAAGAAACTCATTTAATCATCACATATCAATGGTAGTAGTCCCTCTGTTAACCAAGCAACTCCACAAACATCTTCTAAGTCATGGATACCTTCATCCATCCAAAAAACAAAACAAAGGTTTCCTTCTTCGGATATCTTTGCGTATTTGCCAAATGTAGAGTTTTCACTTGTTAAGATAGGCATTCTTTCAGGATAACGAGGTATCAAAATGCTTGTCTCATTATCTTTCTCAACACAGTTAATTGCAGGCCAAATACATCCAGAGCTTTTTTTAACCTCCTCAGCTTTAAGATAACTTTTCATTTTCAACCATACTCCAAAAACTTCGGTAATTTCACAACCTAATTCGCAAAGTGATCCAACCACTTTTCTACATCTTGGTGAAATTGTAATTTCTTCAAACTTACCAAATTTTCCACCCAATGGTCTTGCCCTTCTCCTTGCCAAGTGTCCACCTAATTTACTTGCGAGTCTTCTGGTCTCCTCTGAGTGTTGATTAGAAGCTGAAATTAAGGCTGCAAAACCGAGCCAAACAGCAGCTTCTGGCCTCATTGACTGTCTTGTTACCTCGGCCAAATTCAAATGTTTTGAGGTCTTGGCAAAGTTTGGATTGCGTTCACTATTATTAAAGTTGGCAAATTTATTTTCGGCTCGAGCAGAATCACCTAAATCCTGCATTTTAGAAATTCCTTGTAATAAGTCTTCCAGCTCGCTATCAAAATCTTTTTTTAACATTTATTAACCATACTATTGATCATAAAAACTATGCATTTTTTTTCATTTCAATTATCTGCTTTTTGATTGCCCTTAAACTTGAAAGAGCTAACTCCAAGGATTCAACAGCAGATTGAAAATCGTCAGGTGAGTTAATCCCATTAGGATCGAGCATTAAATTAAATACATCATGCCTACTTTTTTTTAATACAAGGTCTAGTTGACTAACAAGTTCGTCAACTTGTTCGAAACTCTTATTAATTATTTTTTCATTATTATCAAAAGGTTCTTGAAACTCATTTTTAGTGAAATTTTCACTTTCTGAGAAAGTATTTTCATCTTCAAATTGTTCATACTCGAAACTATTTTTATTTAAAAAAACAATTAGTAGTAGCTGATACAAAATAATTAAAACACCACATAAAAAACTAATAGAAGCAAGCTCTAAACCATCAAAAAATATAATGCCAAAAAAACTCAAAAGCAAATTTTCAAAAGGATAATAAAACAAATTTATACCACTGATAACAGGAGACAGAACGATTAGTATCAATCCTATAATTACTAGTAATCTATTTCTATTTATTTTTTTTTTGTTAATATCCCTCATTAATCAACTATCCTCTTTTTTTAAATGCCAGTCCATGGAGTCTGCCATAAGTGCTTTACTAACATCACCATCTCTTCTCATTAAAAGAAGATACTTGGGTTTTTTCCAGGGACCAAAGCTTAATTGCTGATTGACAGAAACAACTTCAATTGATGGCTCAAGAATTAGAGTGGGTTGCCCATCAATCAATCTTATTAGTAGTTTTGAAGGCTCAATTTCAAGGAAATCAAAAACACTGATCACTCGAATAACTTCATCTTTGATAATAGTAAAAAGTAAATTACGCCTTTTAAATATTAATCTCATTAGCTTAGTTAGCTTCCCACAAAATATAACTATCACAATCTTTTTTCATTCTTTTTAAGTAATCTCTGTGAGCTGAAATTTCTTGATCTGTGGCTTTGTTAACATAAACCCTTCCTTTATTTGAGCTTTCTTGTTTTGGAAAATATGAATTTTGACTACTTTTACTTTGTATATCCAAATTTTCCTGACCTCTTGTCATTGCCAAATATACTTTAGCTAATAAATTGGAATCTAATAATGCTCCATGAAGGGTTCTCTCCGAATTGTCAATTTTATATCTTAAACAAAGAACATCAAGTGAATTTTTTTTTCCAGGGTGGAGTGACCTAGCTAAACCGAGACTATCAATTACATTGCTTATGTAGGCATCTAAAATAGGTTTTCCACACAAGGATAATTCAGCATTTATAAAACTCATATCGAATTTTGAATTATGTATTATTAGTGTTGAATCCTTCACAAATTCACAAAACTCATCGGCAACTTCTCTGAAGATAGGAAATTTTTTTAAATCTAACCACCTAAGTCCATGTATTTTAGTAGCTGATGCATCTATCTCTCTCTCTGGATTTATATATTTGTGAAATTTTTTTCCAGTAAGTGTTCTATCGATAATCTCCAAACATCCGATTTCGATGAGTTTGTGACCAGATTCTACACTTAGTCCCGTAGTTTCTGTGTCGAGAGCGATGTAACGCATATATTAATCCAGAGATAAACAATTGGTAAAACAAACAGTGTTAAAAAGGTTCCAAAAGCCATGCCACCAACAACTATCCATCCAATCTGTTCTCTTGCTTCAGAACCTGGGCCAGATGCTAGCGCTAATGGCAACGCTCCGCAAATTGTCGAGATTGTGGTCATAATTATTGGCCTAAACCTTAATGTTGCAGCTTCAATCACAGCATCATAAAAACTCATATCTTTGGAAACACATTTATTAGCAAACTCAACTATGAGTATGCCATGTTTAGCAATTAAACCAACAAGTGCAATAAGTCCAATTTGTGAATAAACATTTAACGATCCCCCCGCAATCAAAATAGTTAGAATCGCACCTGAAAGAGCTAACGGCACAGTAGAGACAATTACTAAAGGCTGAACAAAACTTTCAAACTGAGCAGCTAAAACTAGAAAAATAAATAATAAAGAAAGAAAGAAAACAAAAGTTAAAGTATCCTTTGATTCAAAATACTCGCGAGATTGCCCATCAAAATCCAATTGTGCTGAAACCGGTAAAGTTTCTCTAGCGATTATTTCAACTTCTTTTAAAGCCTCTCCAATTGAAACTCCGGGTGAAAGTCCTGCTGTAATTTTAATAGCTCTTCTTTGAGAAAAATGATTTAATTCCATTGGTCCAACGGTTTCAGTTAAAGTGACCATACTTGAAAGTGGAAATAATTTCTCATTAGTTCCTCTAACATAAATGTCGCTAATGTCATTTGGATTATTTCTTTTATCCGATCGAAGTTGAACAATAACATCATATTGTTCATTACCGTCTCTGTAGCGGGTTACTTGTCTCCCACCCAATAAACTCTCNAATGTCCTTCCAATTTCGGCAATGCTCACTCCTAAGTCTGCGGCAAGATCACGGTTAATATTAATATCAAGCTCTGGCTTATTTAAAACTAAATCAGAATTTATTCCTTGTAAAAGACCACTGCTTGATAATTTATCAACCAAATCATCATTTATAGCTGAGAGTTCAAGCATTGAGGAAGACGATAAAATAACAATCTGAATTGGTCTAGATCTAATTTTTTGACCAAATGCTGGAGGCAAAATTGGAAATGATCTAACACCTGGTATAGAAAAAAGTTCTGGCTGAATACTAGCGGCAATTTCCTGAATAGAGCGGTTTCTACTCTCCCATTCATATGGGCGAAAAAATGCAATCCCTTTATTTACTGTAGGACTTCCTGAAATCACGAAATATTTATCAGATTCTGGAACGCTTTTAAGAATGTCCTCTACCTCATTAGCATATCGATTAGTGTAGCTAAGAGAACTACCTTCTGGAGCCAGAAAAACAGCCAAAATTAAGCCTCTATCCTCTATTGGAGCTAGTTCTTTTTTTACTGATAAAAAACTGTAAATCCCAACACATAATGTTACAAAAAAAATCAATATAACTAATATCTGCTTTTTTAAAAGCCATATCAAAAGTATTTCATATTTTTCTGACAATTTATTAAACCATTCAGAAAATCCATTTACAAAACTAGCTAATCTAGAAATAATAGAATTTTTATTTAAATGGCTATTGAAATTATTTTCTCTCTTTTTTAAAAGATATGCACACATCATAGGAGTTAGGGTGAGTGCAACTAATCCAGATATTAAAACAGCCCCTGAAAGTGATAGAGCAAACTCCTCAAATAACCTGCCTGTTCTTCCGGGAGCAAATACAATAGGTGTAAAAACTGCAGCCAAAGTTAAAGTCATAGCTACTATTGCAAAACCAACTTCTTTCATTGCAATTATTGCAGCATCAAATGGAGGTTTTCCATTTTCAACGTGTCTACTTGCATTTTCTAAAACAACAATTGCATCATCAACAACCAAACCAACAGCTATTACCATAGCTAATAATGTCAAAGTATTAACAGAAAAGCCTAAAGCTAACATTATAGAAAAGGCACCNACTAATGAGATTGGAATGGTAACTAAAGGAATTAATGCCGCCTTAAAACTTCTCAAGGTAAGAAATATTACCAATGCAACTAAAAACATTGCCTCTAAAATTGTTTTAAAAACAGCATCTATAGATTTGTCAATAAATATCGAATAATCAACTGCAACTTTTAAATCTACCCCATCAGGAAGATCTTTTAAAATCATTGGTAAGTTTTCTTTCAATGACTTTGATAGTGTTAGTGGATTTGAGGTTGCTTGTTTCACAATACCCATAGCAACAGATGGACTACCCTTGTACCTGGCTATAATTCTCTCATTCTCGGGGCCAATTTCAACGGTTGCAACATCTTTTAATCTTATTACTCCAATGTTTTCTTTTTTTAATGCGTTTGACAGAGAAGAACTCAAAATTATATTTTCAAATTCTAGTGCTGTGGTTAAATCAGTCGCAGCAATAACTGAAAATTCTTTACCTAGAGTTTCAATTCTACCAGCAGGTATTTCTAAATTTTGTTCTCTGATAGCATTTTCAACATCCTGAACGGTAAGGAGATAGGCAGCTAATTTGCTCTCATCGAGCCAAATTCTCATAGAAAACTTTCTATCTCCAAAAATCCTTACATCAGCAGCTCCAGGTAAAGACTGTAGTCTTGGTTTAATAATATTTTTAGCCAAATAACTTAATTCCATCATGGGAATACTATTACTATTTAGAGTTAACCAAACAACAGGAGAGGCATCTGCTTCCACCTTAGAAACTCTTGATTCTTTTGCTTCTAATGGAAGCTTCGTTCTAACTCTTGCAACTCTATCTCTTACATCAGAAGCAGCATTATCAGGATCCCTGTACTCTCTGAAACGAATAGTAATTCTGGAAGTCTCTGCTCTGGAAGTTGATGACATAACTTTTATACCCTCAATTCCTGCTATTGAATCCTCGAGTGGACGAGTAATTTGTGATTCTATAATTTCTGGAGAAGCCCCTCTGAAATCTGTCCTCACACTTACCACTGGTTCATCAATTTTTGGATATTCTCTAAGGGGCAAGTCCAAATAACTTACTACACCAACTAAAATTATTAGTAGAGACACAACAATAGATAAAACTGGACGCTGAATAAAAATTTTGGACATTATCTCTTAATTATTTTTAAAATCATTTTCTTTTATATTTTTTTGAGATATTACTTCGACTTTCTGCCCATCTTTTCTTAATTTAAGATGTCCTGCTGTAACAACTAAATCACCATTATTTAGACCTTTAATGATTTCGACTTCATTGTTCAAGCGTAAACCAGTAATTACAGGAGTTTTTTTAACAGCTCCCTCAGTCACTATCCAAACAAATTTATTTGATTGTTCAGAAAATAAGGCCTCTTCAGAGACTACAACACCACCTTCTTTCTTATCAAGTGTTAGTTTAATTTTTCCAAACATTCCAGACCTTAGTAACTTATTTTTATTGTTAATTAAAGTTCTTAAAACTAAAAATCTCCCTCTATTTTTGTTGCTNACATCAATTGCATCAACAAAACCCTCAATGGTTTTTGAAAATGCATNGGTTTGTATGGATACCCTTTGACCTAGACTAACTAGGTTTGAATATCTCTCNGGAACTTGAAAGTCAAATTTAAGAATACTCAGGTCTTCAATAATTAAAAGTTCTTGGCCATTTTTAACATATCCTCCAACGCTTATATTTCTCAACCCTACTTTTCCACTAAATGGAGCCTTGATTTTATACTGTTCTAATATTGCTTTAGATAGTTCTTTTTTAGCTTTTGCAATTTCTTGTGATGCAGTGATTTCATCTAGCGATCGGGAGCTAAGATAGTTTTGTTTATAAAGGTTTTTTGCTCTTTGCAAATTTGAATTTGCTAAATCATATTCAGCAGAATTTTTCAAAAACTCTGCGGTTGGCAAAGATTCATCAAGTCTTACTAGAAGAGTATTTTTTTTTACAGTTTCTCCATCAGAAAACCCAATATAATCAATGCGACCCGAAACTTCTGACTGAATACTAACAGACTCGTTAGCAAAAAATTCACCGGTTAATGATAAATTTTCAGAGATTGGTTTTACCTTAGCGTTTTCTGCTTCTACTCTAATCGGTAGAGATTGAATTTTATTGATTTTTTTCTCGGAATTAGTTGCAAATATTTCAGTATTAAAAATATAAATCGAGAATAATGCCAATAAAATAAACAAAAAAATTGGTAATGATTTTTTCATCACTATATTACGCTTTCAACGCCCTTATTAGCCAAATAATCAGCTTTTTCATTCCCTAAGTTACCAGAGTGACCTTTTACCCAATTCCACTCAATTTTTCTGATGTTTTTGATTTTGTTTAGTTGAATCCACAAATCTTTATTGGCTACTGGCTTTTTTGAAGCTGTTTTCCAGCCGTTTTTTTCCCAATTAATAATCCAATCTTGAATGCCATTTTTTACATACTTTGAATCTGTGAATATTTTCAATTTTTTTGATTCACTAATTGATTTTATTGCTTCAATGACCGCAATTAATTCCATACGATTATTTGTTGTTTGAATCTCTCCACCAAAAAGTTCTTTTTCCGAGTTTTGAAATTTAAAGTACGCACCCCAACCTCCTGGACCAGGATTACCTTTACATGCTCCATCAGTGTAAATCTCAACCCAATCATCATCAGTATCCATTACTTTGAATTCTTTCGCTAATTGTCTTGCCTAAAGATGCAACTGTATGTTTTTTAAACTTAGGTGATCGCCATTTTTTTGGACCAACAAGATTTAAACAAGAATTTCTTTTAATTGCTGTTAAATAATACACTGCNCCTGCTGTTGGCCACCATCTTGCACCAGCATTTTCCATCCATTGGAATCTATTTATCCACTTTTCTGAGTTTACAGGTGGCAGATAGGTGGAATAATGACCTCCGACAATTTTAAGATCTAAAAGCTCGCACCANTCTTTTAGACGACTAATACTTATCCAGGTTTTCACTCCGTCAACAAAGTCAGTTTGGTTTAGTTTTCTTTTAACAGACCATAAGCTAACTGGGTTGAAACCACATATAATTAATTTTCCTTCAGGAATCAGTATTCTTTCAACCTCTCTTAATAGCTGATGAGGATTTTTCACTAATTCCAAAACATGTGAGAGTACAAACAGATCAACAGTTTGTGGTTGAAATGGTAAAAATTCTTGCGAAACAAGTAAAGTGTTTGCATCACTGAGTTTTGGAAGTGCTTCCGATGAAAAACAAAGCCTTACTTTACACTGAATCCTATTACTCCTCAAACAATCTAATTTTGAGGGTCCTATTTGAATTGCGTTATAGCCGAAGACATCTTCTAAACTTTGATCCATCCAGAACTGCTCTTGCTTAAGCAACCAAGATCCAAGAGGTGACTCTGTCCAATGATCCCATGTTTCAAAAACGTCCATAAATTATGTATAAAAATAAATTTTATCGTACCATATGGTACGTTTTTGTATTATGGTACTTTTCAAATACAATTATAAAATANGTATTTATAAATATCTGCAAAAATNCACTAATTAACCATTTACTATAGAAAATGAGAGTAAAAAGATTCGAAGCATTTAGCGATAATTATATTTGGGGAGTTGAATATAACAATAATTATCTTATTGTGGACCCAGGTGACCCTGATCCCATCATAAATTTTTTTCAAAGTTCAACAAAAGCAAAATTGGCAGGTATTTTAATTACCCATCATCATCATGATCATGTTGGGGGTATAAAGAAACTAATTAATCCTGATAACCTAAATTTCTTTATTTTTAATAAAATAAAATTTCAAAATTCTAATGATAGTTTAGTAAAAAATTTAGAGGAAATCCCGATAATTGGGCCTATTGGTTTTGAAAAATATGGAGTTAATCTTCCAGTAAAAGAGGCTGATAATTTTAATTTCGGGTTAATTGACTTTACTGTTCTCGAAATTCCTGGACATACAAGTAATCATTTAGCTTATTTATGCTCAAACAATTCGCAAGATGATGAAATGAGTATTTTTTGTGGTGATACTCTCTTCGCTGCCGGATGTGGCAAAATCTTGGGAGGTACTGCATCAGACCTGTATAATTCTATATTTAGAATTGCTAATCTACCAAATAACACTCTCGTATATTGCGCACACGAGTACACACTTGCTAACATTGAATTCGCTTCAGAGTTATTTCCCGATGATNCTGATATTAAAGCTAGAAAATTAATCGTTAAAAACTCCAGAAGACAAGGTTTGGCAACAGTTCCCACTACCATAAAAGAAGAAAAACTCACAAATCCTTTTCTAAGGTGCAAAAATGTNATAGAATTCACTGAAATGAGAATGGCTAAAGATAACTGGAGTTTAAGCGAATCTTGAACAAATCCTTTTTTATTNTCATTCCATTGTTGACATCTTTTATTTGTAGTTGTGCATCTATTANTGAGAGTANTTCAAATAAAGAGCTATCTAANAATAAATNCTCNAAAGTAATAAGATCAAATGAAGATAATAAAAATCTTAACCTTGGTGATNAATCCGCAACTCGTAACTCATTAANNACCAGTGAAACANCATCAAATTCAGGCAAAATCAATNANGTCGTTTTAAAAAAAAATATTTTTGAAAAAATTAGTAGTAATTTTTCATTAAAAAATTTGCAATCTAAAAGAGTAAAAATCTCTTTGAAACGTTTAACAAGAGACCCCAAATATGTTGAAAGAGTTTTTAATAGAAGCGCGCCTTATTTGCATTTTATTGTAGAGGAAATAAACAAGCGTAATATGCCTATGGAATTAGCACTGTTACCTTTTGTAGAAAGTGCGTATAAAACCTCTGCAAGGTCGAGTGCAAGAGCTGTTGGACTTTGGCAATTTATCCCAGCTACTGGGAGAAGGTTTGATTTAAAACAAAATTGGTGGGTTGATGAGAGAAGAGATGTTATCAAGTCCACAAAAGCCGCTTTAGATTATCTAGAGTTACTTCATGAAATGATGGACGGTGACTGGTTTCTTGCACTAGCATCCTACAATTGGGGCGAAGCATCTGTAAGAAAAGCAATCAAAAGGAATAAGGCTAGGAAAAAAAGAACTGATTACTTATATTTAAAAATGCCAAGAGAAACTCGATACTATGTTCCAAAGCTATTAGCGGTAAAAGAGATTGTTTTAAATCCTAAGAAATACAATATCAGTCTTCCTNACATTTTAGATCAACCTTATTTTGAAAAAATACCGCTCAATAATTCAATTGATTTTAAAACACTCAGTAATATNTCTGGGGTTCATATTTCAACTTTGAAGGAAATTAATGCAGGTAGTTTACGACCTGTTGTCAATACTAAATATGCCAAATCAATTCTTNTACCCTCAGATTCTGTCGATAAATATTTAGTTGCTCTAAAAAAATACAATAGCTTGAAGATCCCATTAATGTCATGGGCTCCTTATACCTTCCAAAAAGGCGATACTCTTAAGAAAGTTTCTAAAAAACACAATATATCNACTTCAGAGCTTGCTGGTGTAAACGGTATACGTTCNACTCACAAATTTCTTAAAGGCACCAGCATACTGGTACCAACAAATTCCTCATTGAATCTTGACTTGACTGCTAAATTAGACAATTTTATTAGACCAAAACTAATTCGCCCTAGGGGCTCATACTGGCCGAACTCGCACAAAGTCAGAAGAGGCGAATCACTATCAACTATTGCAAAAAAATACAGAACAAGTGTGAGGAAAATTAAAAATCTTAATAATCTCACTTCAAATCTAATTTTTGCTGGACAAAGACTAAGAATATATCCAGTCAATCAAAAAAATAGTGTACATAGAGTTAAAAAAGGAGACTCCCTCTATAGTATTGCAATGAGATACAGGACTTCAGTATCGGAATTAAAACGAATTAATCAGCTTGCATCTGACATAATCAAAATTGGGACAAAAATCGTAGTTAGGTAATTAAAAATTTTATTTTTTATTAAAAACTTACTCGAGATTCACCTAATGTCAACATACGAAGTTTTCTAGCAAAATCTTCTATGGCATCAATACCACTTTTTTCGGCCTCAGTACACCAGAGCTGTAAAGCCTGAACAGCTTGTTCAACAGAACAAATTTTTTCTGACCATATTTTTTCAAAATCGTTTTTTAATTTTTCTGCAATAACATTTGATGGGTTTGAAGTTTTAATTTGTTCAACTGTTGCATGAACAGATAATCTATGCAACTTTTGTAAAAGTTCGTATTTGGATGCTAAAAAAGCAGCTACCGTATCCTCGTCAATTGACGATTTTTCAGGGTTTAACCGAGCTCCTTTGGGCAGACTTCTTGTCTCAGCCAGACCGAAAAACATAAGAATCCTGATGTAAAGCCAACCAATGTCAAATTCATACCATTTTGATGAAAGACGAGGTGAGGTTGCGTAAGAATGGTGGTTATTATGAAGTTCCTCTCCACCGATTAAAATACCTAATGGGAAGATATTACGGCTTTCATCAGGTGTTTTGAAGCTTCTGTAACCAATATAATGACCAATACCATTTATTACACCTGCTGCGAAGAAAGGAATCCACATCATTTGTATTGCCCATATGCCAATACCAATAACTCCAAATAACATAAAATCAATAATCAACATGACTGCTACACCCTGCCAAGAGAACCTNCTNTAAAGATTTTTTTCTAGCCAATCATTAGGAGTACCGTGGCCGTACTTTTGAATCAATTCAGGGTCCTTAGATGAAACACGGTATAGTTCAGTACCCCTCCATAGGACTTCAGTTATTCCCTTAATTTTGGGGCTATGAGGATCATTTTTTGTTTCACATTTNGCATGGTGCTTTCTGTGAATTGCCACCCATTCTCTAGTTACCATGCCAGTTGTAAGCCACAACCAAAGTCGGAANAAATGGGACACAACAGGATTTAACTTTAAAGCCTTATGGGATTGGCATCGATGAAGAAACACCGTTACTCCAACAATTGTTATGTGGGTTACTAAAAATAAAAATGCCGTTAGACCCCACCAACTCCATCCACTGAGACCAAATTTAAAAAACTCTATTAAAGACATTAATCAACTCCCTTAGTTACTACAAGTGAATTACANTAAATACATATTTCGAAATAAGTAATGAGTAAATTTCTCTTCATTTAGTTCGGATAAATCTACTCATAAAAAAACTATCTGTGTCAGTCAAATCAGACCATAAGTGAATGTTCCCATATGAATCAAAAACATTCCATGATTTGTCTAATACTATATTTTGCTTTTCGAGGACTGAATTAGTACAACAGCGATCAAAATTAACGTTATTTGAAAGGAATTTTTCAACTACCATTTCATTCTCCTCATAGATAGTACTACAAGTTGCATAAACCAAATAGCCCCCTATTTTACAGAGCGAGGATGCCTTGGTTAGTATTTTTAATTGATTTTTACTAAAATTTGTAATTTCTGATTCTCTAACACGCCACTTCAAATCTGGATTTCTTCTAAGCGTACCTAGACCAGAGCAAGGAGCATCAACCAAAACAGAGTCAGCTGTTCCAAAATATTTAATAAGCCTTTCATCTTCTAAGTTTTTTATAACTATTGGCCAAATATTTTTTAATCCACTGGTTGAAACCCTTTTTTTAAGCTTGACAATTCTTTCAGAACTAATATCAATGGAAATTACCTTACCAGTATTTTTCATATGCATACCAAGAGCCAACGACTTGCCTCCAGTACCCGCACAAAAATCAACGATTATCTGATGTCTTTTAGGAACAACCAATTTGGNAATTAATTGACTACCTAAGTCTTGGATTTCTATTACACCAACTGCAAACAAGGATTTGATGCNATTGACATTCTCACCNGGTGAGAATTTTAGACATTCTTCTATTAAGCCGGATCGTTCAAATGTAAATCCAGAGTCTCTAATCTTAACCATTACATCTTTAACCTTTCTTTTCAGAATATTGACCCTACAATAAATCGGAAAATCTGAATGGTTTGATTCAATAANATTAATGGTTTTTTTTAGATTTCTTTGGCTAATCCAATCACTGAAAATCCAAGAGGGTACACTCAGCTTTTCATTAAGTAATAGAGAATGACTAAATTCTTTATAAATACTTGAAATTGTTTTCATTTCGATTCTTGACAAAAAAATTTTTTCAATATTTGATAAAAATGGATAAATTATTTCTTTTCCTAATTTGCTAGTAACCCCCAAAATAACCAGGCATCTTAATTCACTTAAATTGCTAATATNTAGTTGCTCTTCCTTAATTAACGATTGAAAGTAACTTTTGTTTTTAACTATAGAAAAGACTACATCAGTTATCAGTTTTCTCTCTTTAGAACCAAAGTTTTTGCCTTGTACCTTGAAATAAAGAAAAATTAATGACCCAGTGGACTGTTTAAATTCCAGAATTTTTTCCACAATTTCACAGCAACTCTCTATGTATTTTTGGTGAAAATATTTTATTTTATAAATCAACTTAAAAATGTTATCTTTCAAAGGCTGGATGACGATAAATACTTTGAAAACTAAGTTCTGGAAAGTCATCATCCGGAGTTGCGCATTTCCAATTACCATTAACTAGCTTAACAGCGCCACTTAAAACCGCTGCAATTGATTGTGGGTAAATACTAGTTTCAATCTCCATTACTCTTTTNGCCAACTTNTATTCATCATCAGTAGGCAAAATAGGAACAAACCCTTGGCAAAGAACCGAACCCCCATCTAAAGATTTATTCACAGCATGCACACTAGCGCCGTGCACTTCATTTTTATCATCCAGNGCTCTTTTATGTGTATTTATTCCCTTATATTTAGGTAGTAATGAGGGATGTATATTTATTATTTTATCAAAAAAAACTTTACAAAAAGAGGGGCTTAGAATTCTCATAAAACCAGCCAGTGCAATTAAACTTGGGTCAAGTTCTTGTATTTTTTTGGTAATGTTAGCCTCAAAATCATTAGTATTTTTAAATAATTCTCTATTAAAAATGAAAGTTGGTACATTTAGTGACTGAGCTATTTTAATTGCTTGGCATTCACAGTCTGAAATTACTGCCACAACCTCGATTGGCCACTTTTTTAATCTACAAGTGTTTATAATTGCTTTCATATTGGTTCCTCGTCCAGAAACCATTATTATTAATTTTCTATTTTTTTTTCTATTAAAATCAATCATATGTCTAGTATAAAGTNGTTATTTCAATAATCATGAAAATTAATTACGGAATTCCCAAAAAACTAAAGGGCCANAGAATAGTAACTATAGGAAATTTTGATGGTGTTCACAAAGGCCATCAATCTCTATTGAAGTTTTGCTGTGAGTTGGCAAAAAAAACTCNAAATATTAGTACTGTCNTAACATTTAAACCTCATCCAATGGTTTTTTTTAAAAACAAACCTCATGGCTGTATACATACGCTCAGGGATAAGGTCACAGAGATTAAGGATGCTAATGTTGATCATTTAATAATACTACCTTTTAACGAGCGGTTAGCAAATTTANCTGCTCAAAAATTCATTGAACTCTTGATTAATCATTTGGGCATGAAAGCAATTGTAGTAGGGAAAGATTTTAGATTCGGAAAAGCGAGGGAAGGTAATGTTAGTATGTTAATGCATTTGGGTAAATTGTTAAAATTCAAAACCTATATCGCTGATGATATCATTCATGAAAACAAAAAAATTTCTAGTAGCCAAATCAGAAATTTTGCAAAAAAAGGATTTTTGGAGAAAGTTAACACTCACCGTGGTAGATTACTAACAATAACTGGACGGGTTTTACATGGTAAAAAAATTGGTAGAACTCTTGAATATCCAACCCTTAATATTCAGGTTCCTGAAGACTTATGCATAAAAGGGATTTTTGCTGTAACTGTCTCAGAATTTAAAAATAGTAAACCTATAAATTTTTTACCGGCTATTGCAAGCTTGGGGAGACGTCCAACTGTTGAAAACTACGGTAAGCTTATACTGGAAGTCCATGTATTGGATTGGAGCTCTGAAATTTACGGTCAATTAATTTCAGTTCAATTACATAAAAAAATTAGAGATGAAATTAAATTTGACAATCTAGAAACATTAAAAAAACAAATGAAGTTAGATGAATTAAAAACAAGAAAATTTTTTAAACTTAATGAAAAACAATAAAGAAAAAAATAGTCAAGTACCTGACTACAGTAAAACTCTAAATTTGCCTAAATCAGGATTTCCTATGCGAGGTAATCTTTCAAAAAGAGAACCAGAGTGGGTCAAATTATGGCAATCCGAATCAATATACAAAAAAATTAGAACTGAATGTAAAAGTAGACCAAAATTCGTTCTTCATGATGGACCTCCGTATGCAAACGGTGATATTCACATTGGCCATGCAGTTAACAAAATACTTAAAGATATGATCATTAAATCTAAAACCTTGGCAGGATTTGATGCTAACTATATCCCAGGCTGGGATTGTCATGGCATGCCAATTGAAATACAAATAGAAAAAAAATATGGTAAAAAATTATCCATTAAAGAAATTCAAAAACTCTCAAGAACATATGCAGAGAAGCAAGTTGATAAGCAAAAAAAAGATTTTATACGTCTTGGTGTNCTAGGTGAATGGGATAATCCTTANCTAACCATGAATTACAAAAATGAAGCTGAAGAATTNCGTTTATTAAAAAAAATATACGAAAAAGGATACGTATANCGAGGATTAAGGCCAGTAAATTGGTGCTTCGATTGTAAATCAGCGTTAGCTGAAGCAGAGGTTGAATATCAAGATAAANTAGATATTGCAATTGAAACTTACTTTAAAGCTGATTCATCACAAATTGGTAAAATCCAAAAAATTTTTGATANTAATCAGTTAACTNCCAATGTTGCAGTTGTTGTTTGGACAACTACTCCNTGGACAATTCCTGCAAATCAAGCATTGAATGTAAACCCTGACNCTGATTATGTCTTACTTAAACTTCAGCCAAACAGATTCAACTTGGATTGGATGATTCTCGCAAATAATCTATATANATCTTGTCTTGAAAAATGGAAGCTTAAAGCAATTATCATTGGAACAACTAAAGGCTCTGAATTAAAAAACATNGAATTTAGGCATCCAATGTGGATGAAAGATAAATATTTTCANAGGTTATCTAAAATTATTCCAGCAGAATATGTGNAATGTGAGGAAGGAACCGGAATTGTTCATGCAGCACCTGCTTTTGGTTTAGACGATTTTCTAACTTGTAAATCCGATGGACTTGATGATGAAAATATTTTATCAATTGTAAAAGCCAATGGTTGTTATGTGGATAAACTTCCACTATTNGGAGGATTACATATTTGGAAAGCCAATTCTGAGNTAGTTTTATCACTAGAATCAGCGAATGCCCTTTTAAGTAAAAACAATTTTCAACACAGTACCATGCACTGTTGGAGGCACAAAACTCCCATAATTTACAGGGCAACAAACCAGTGGTTTGTTTCAATGGACAAAAAAATCGTAAATAATAACATGAGCTTGAGACAACTAGCTCTGGATGGGATTAATGCTACAAAGTTTTATCCTGAGTGGGGTAAATCAAGATTATCATCTATGATCAGTCAAAGACCTGATTGGACTATCTCTCGTCAACGACATTGGGGTGTTCCTATTGCTTTTTTTATCAATAACGAAACGAATTTACCTCACCCAAATACTGGAAAATTTCTTGAAATGATCGCGGCTTTGGTTGAAAAAAATGGAATTGAAGCCTGGGAGAATTTGCAAGTTCAAGATTTTCTTAACGAAGAAGAAAGTAAGAAATATTCTAAAAGCAAAGATACTCTTGATGTCTGGTTTGATTCAGGTGCAACACATCAAACTGTTATAAAATTCTCCCACAAAGATAGCCTTAGTTTCCCTGCCGACTTATATCTTGAAGGAAGTGATCAACATCGAGGATGGTTTCATTCATCGTTATTGAGCAGTTGCATGGTTAATAAAGTTCCACCATATAAAGCTCTTCTTACTCACGGTTTTGTTGTTGATGGTGAGGGGAAAAAAATGTCAAAATCCATAGGAAATGTTATTTCACCTCAGGAAATATGCAATAGTTTAGGAGCAGATATTTTGCGTTTGTGGGTAGCTTCTTCTGACTACACACGTGAGTTAAATATTTCCAAAGTAATTTTAGATAGAGTAGTTGAAGCTTATAGAAGAATTAGAAACACCATTGCATTTTTACTTGGTAATTTAAATAATTTTTATCATGATTCTGACTCAATATCAGTTAATGAGCTAAAGGAGATTGATCAGTATATGATTAATTTGACTAGCGATCTTCAAAAAAAAGTTCTCATTGATTATCAAAATTACAATTTCCACTCGGCTACAGCCAAAATCACTCAATTTTGCTCTGAAGATCTTGGTGCTTTCTACTTAGATATTCTAAAAGACCGGCTTTATATTAGTCCTGAAAAAAGTCATTTAAGAAGATCTGCTCAAACTAGTCTTTATCACATCACTCAGACTTTGATAAAACTACTTTATCCAACTCTACCTTTTACAGCATATGAGTCTTGGGAAGTGTTTTTAGAGCAAACAAGACACAAAGAATCATCTCCATTATTTTCACAAAAGTGGACATCCTTACCAATTCCAGAAAATAAAAATTTAATAACAGAAAACTGGGATAAATTACGCACTATCAGATCAAAAGTTCTTAAATCAATTGAAGAGGAGAGATCAAGTGGNGTAATCGGATCATCTTTGGAAGCTTCAATAAAAATTATTGCTACAGCAAATAATTTCAAAATGTTGAAAATCTATTCAGATGATTTGAAGTATTTTTTTATTGTATCTGAAGTTAAATTAGAATTGAACCATCAGGCAAATGATATTCCTGTAATAATAAAAGTATCNAAAATTAATGCCNTAAAATGCCATAGNTGTTGGCACAGAAATGCNACTGTAGGTTCCTCCAGTNTTCATCCAAATTTGTGTTCTAGATGTATTGATTTCATCTCTAAATAAATAGTAGCTAATGATAATAAATATTATTCAAAAATATTTTTTAAAAAATTTATTTTTTTACTCTTTATTAGTTTTATTTATTGATCAAATAACTAAAAATTTTATTTTAAAAAATTTTGAAATTTTTCAGTCAGTCAAAATAAATTCTTTTTTAAATATAGTTTTAGTATTTAATACTGGAGCAGCTTTCAGTATATTTTCCGATGGCTACGACTGGCAAAGATACATGTTAATAACTTCATCTATTACTATTATACTTTTTTTGGTGTATTTTCTANATAAACATATAAAAAATAATTGGTTACAGGAATTATCAATTTATTTAATTATTTCTGGAGCCATAGGTAATCTCGTTGACAGAGTAAGGTTAGGTATGGTTGTAGATTTTATTGATTTTCATATCGGGGATATACATTGGCCAGCATTTAATGTTGCTGACACCGCAATAACTATTGGAGCATTAACTCTAATCGTTCTTGAGTTAAAATATTTAATCAAGACAAAAAAAGGCTCACAAAAAAATTGAAGTATCCACTAAATGGTCAATCATTGGTCCTAGGTATTACAGGAAGTGTTGCTATATATAAGAGTTGCGAATTAATTCGTCTATTCAAAGAAAGAGGTGTAAAAGTTCATGTAATAATGACTAAGAGTGCTACTGAATTAATAAAACCCATGCTCTTTCAAGCTTTGTCAGGCGAAGATGTTTTTACAGACATGTGGGAATATAAAGAATATGTTTCTATGCCTCACATCAACATGTCAAGGATCTCATCTGCAATCATAATTGCTCCTGCCACAGCTAACTTTATGTCCAAACTTGCGAACGGCATTGCTGATGACTTATTGAGTACTATTTGTTTATCTAGAAATACACCGCTTTTTATTGCTCCAGCAATGAATGTTGAAATGTGGAACAACATTGCGACACAACGTAATTACATGACATTATTACAAGACGGAGTCGAGATTTTAAAACCCAACACAGGTACTCAAGCGTGCGGAGAAAATGGCCTCGGAAGAATGCAGGAACCTGAGGAAATAGTTTCTTATCTTGGCAAAAAATTTTTAAATATAAATACATCCTGCCAAAAAAAATTCAGCTTAAAAAATAAGACTGTACTTATTACGGCAGGGCCTACCTTCGAGGCCATTGACCCAATAAGAGGTATTACAAATAAATCCTCTGGTAAGCTGGGATATGCCATAGCAGAAATTTCTAAAAATGCGGGTGCGAATGTAATTGTAGTATCAGGCCCAGTTTCAATAAATCTCTTCAACTCTGTAAAAGTTGAAAAAGTTGAGTCTGCTGATCAAATGTTGAAAAAAGTAAAAAAAATTATAAAAGATGAAAAAGTTGATATTTTCTTTTCAGTTGCAGCTGTGTCTGATTGGAAACCAAAAATATACTCAAAAGATAAAATTAAAAAATCTACTCATAATTGTCTAAATGAAATTCAATGGGAACAGACAAAAGATATCCTGTATGAAATTGCGAGTATTAAAAATAANACAAGACCATTTGTGGTTGGATTTGCAGCGGAAACAGTTACTGACAATCTATTAGTTGAAGCATGTCAAAAAAAAATGAAAGAAAAAAAAATAGATATGATTGTTGGTACAAATGGCCCAAAAACTTTTGGTAAAGATAATGCTAGCATGGTAGTCTGTTCTCCCGATGAATCAAAGGTAGAAATTAAAGGTTCAAAAAAACAAATTGCAGCAAAATTAATCCTATTAATTCAAAAAAAATTGGTTTAGTTTTTACAAGCTATATGAAATTAAAAGTAAAGATATTAGATAAGAAACTGTCAAATTTGCCTNCAGCTGCTACATCTGGTTCAGCAGCTATTGATCTTAGGGCTTGTATAGATGCACCACTTATATTAAACCCAAATTCCTGTGAGTTAATTTCTACTGGATTAGCTGTATTTATCTCTGACCCAGAGTGTGCAGGTTTGATTCTTCCTCGAAGCGGAATTGGTCACNAACACGGTATTGTTTTAGGAAACCTGACAGGTTTGATAGATTCTGATTACCAAGGTCCACTAATGGTATCGTTGTGGAATAGAAGTTTAGAAAGTTACACCATCAGTCCTATGGAACGTATTGCACAATTTATAGTAATTCCAATTAAAAAGTTTATACTCGAAAAGGTAGATACTTTTGAAGAAACACCACGTGGTACTAAAGGGTTTGGGAGCACTGGAAAAAATTAAAGCCACTTGGAACTAATTCAGTTTATAAAGGTTACTCTAACTTTCATTGTCGACAGCAAATATTAACTTTTGTCCATCTTTTTTAAATATATTTATACCTTCTATTAATTTTTGGTTAGCCATCTCATTGCTAGCAAGAATTTTTAGAAAATTAACTTGATTAATAATGGTTGTTTGGTTTTTTTCAAAAAATTGAGATTTTTGTCCATCAGCATTTTTAGTCCAATTAATTAAATTTTTTTTGGGTGGAAGTTTCATCATATTTGATAACAAATTTGGGCTAATAGTTAAAAGGTCCAAACCCGCTAATGAAAAGATCTGGTCTACAGACCTAAAACTAGCCGCCATAACCTCTGTCGGATATTTTTTTTTCTTAAAATGAATAAAGACTGATCTTACAAACTTTACTCCAGGGTCATCACACGAGCTTTCCCACTTTAAACCTTTTTTTTTCCACCAGTCACTAATTCTTCCTACAAAAGGGGAGATCAAAGTTACACCAGCGTCCGCACATGTCAAAGCCTGAATTTCACTAAACATCAAAGTTAAATTACATCTTATATTTTTTTTTTCTAATTTTTTAGCTGCTAAAATCCCCTCCCAGGTGGCAGGAATTTTTATTAAAATTCTTTCCAATGGTATATCTCTTGCCACACAGGATTCGACAATTTTCAATGCTTCTAATTCTGTTCTTTTAGTGTTAAAAGCTACAGCAGGATCAACTTCAATTGAGACTCTTCCTGTAATTACTTTTAAAATTTCCTCTGCAAAGGATATTACTAACTCACGAGCAATATCTTTACTACAAAGATTAAAATATTTACTAGAAACTTGTTTTATAAAGCCTTTGTATTCGACATCACTAATAGACTTTATTAACAAACTTGGGTTGGTGGTTGCATCAATAGAATTAAACCTTGCTATGGATTTAAAATCACTTGAATCAACTACAATCTTTGTAACATTTCTTAATGAATCTAAAGCATTTTCAGTCATGATATAAATTTTTATTGAAAAGTATCACTCCAGATGTTTTTAGCCCACGCATACGCGTGTCGCCCTTCAACTTTTGAGGGTTTTAAAGAAAAACCTCCAGCCTTCATATTAGGGACCATTGTTTTAAGGCCCTTATGATAATCATATACTCTTGCCACGTGAATTGCTGAGAACTCATCAACAAAGCTGTAACAGGTATTTATCATTTTTCTAGGATTTGGACTTTTTCCATTGAAATACTCAACGATTGCTGCAGCTACAACCTTACCGTGTTGATTAGCCATATGTGCGGATTTTGGCATTTTTTCAGTTGCTAATGTAGCATCACCTAGAACGTGAATATTTTTAAATTTTTTTGATTCCAAATTCAACCAATTTATATCGCACCACCTGCCATTAGTTGTTATTAATTCTGCTGAATGTGCTATCTTACCTGCCATATTTGGTGGTATGACATTTAAGACATCTCCTTTGACTTTATCACCAAATTGAGTTGTGAGCGTCCGAGACTTTAAGTCCAATTCATTAATTTCCATATTNGGAACATATTCGACGATATTTTTGTAAAGACTATCCCACGCAGAGATAAAAAANTCTTTCTTGGACTGGACATCAGCATTTGCNTCCAGTACCAAAACTTTTGATCTGGGCTTATACTTTTTAAAATAATTGGCAATTTGGCATGCTCTTTCGTATGGCCCTGGGGGACAGCGATAAGGCGATTCTGGTACCGATATGATAAATACTCCTCCGTTAGAAATCGAATTGATTTGTGCCCTTAGTGCTACTGTTTGNGCGCCAGCTGTCCATCCNTGCAAAACTCTTTTTCTAGCTTTTTTGGACAAACCATTTATCTTTTTATAATCAAAATCAACTCCAGGAGAAATAATAAGTTTTTCAGCGGAAAATGTCCTTCCAGTTCGAGTTATAACTGACAATTTAACTGGATCAATGGAAATTGCTTCGTCCTTAATTACCTCAATCCCTCTTTTTTTTAAGCCATCATAAGAATGTTTTATAAACCCAATATTTTTTGAACCAGAGAGAACCATATTACTCATTGGACATGAATAAAAAAAATCATTCTTTTCAATAATTACGACTCTAATTAAGCCTTCTCCCCATTGTTGCAAATATTTAGCAGCAGTAGCACCTGCGAAACCACCACCAACAATGACAACAGAACCAATTACTTTTTTTAATAGAGGTTTCGAAACGATTTTAGTAGAAGTGCATCCTAAAATTTGTGTCAAAAAAGGAGATGAAATCAATCCTGTAGCTTGATAAATAAATTTTCTTCTTTTATACATGATCATTCAAAAAAAATCAGTATTAATATTGGTGAGAAAAAAACTCAGCTAATTTTTTAATTTCTTCAGTTGTGTAACCTTGGGCAATTTGATACATAATTTCAGAATTATCGTTAGAATTTTTGAGGTTATTGAAATAGACTAAAAATTTTTTTTTATCATATCCTACAAGTGATGGAATTACGTCTGATACATTTTTGTCAGGGATGTGACATGAAGAACACATTGAAGCCATGTACTTTACATTTAAGTCAATAGTCCAGCCCTGTGTAGGAGAAGTGATTAAATAAAAAAAAAATAAAATTGTGTTTATTTTTTTCATATTTAAAAAACTACAATTCTAATGATTCAATAGTTTTTTTGGGTTTTGAATTATTTTTATTTTGAACAGATTTTGGCCAACTCAAAGTAATTTTTTCCTTCTTGGAATCAAATTCAATATCAACCCTACCACCGTTAACAAGTTTTCCAAAAAGCAATTCATCTGCTAGAAGACTTCTGATGGAATCTTGTATCAATCTTTGCATTGGTCTGGCACCCATTGCAGGATCAAAACCATTTCTAGCTAAATAATTTTTTACCTCATCAGAAAAAGAAATCTCAACTTTCTTTTCATGAAGTTGTTCCTCTAATTCTATCAAAAATTTATCAACGACTCTTAAGATGATTTCTTGAGGAAGAGGTTGGAAAGAAACTATTGCATCTAGCCTATTTCTGAATTCGGGTGAAAACATTTTTTTTATGTCTGCCATTTCATCACCCTGCTCTATTGCATTAGAAAATCCAATGGAATTACGGTTTAGAGTTTCGGCACCAGCATTAGTTGTCATTATGATAATTGTATTATTAAAAGTAGCTTTACGACCATTGTTGTCTGTCAGTTTGCCATGATCCATCACTTGTAAAAGCAAACTAAATACATCTGGATGAGCTTTCTCAATTTCATCTAAAAGCAAAACCGAATGTGGTGTTTTAGTTATTGATTCAGTAAGTAATCCACCTTGATCAAAACCTACATACCCTGGAGGAGCGCCAATCAATCTTGAAACGGAATGTCTTTCCATATACTCAGACATGTCAAACCTAATCAAATCAATCCCAAGGAGATAAGACAGTTGTTTTGCAACCTCTGTTTTTCCAACGCCAGTAGGACCAGAAAATAAAAAGCTACCAATTGGCTTTTCCTTTTTTCCAAGTCCTGATCGAGCCATTTTAATTGCAGCAGTAAGAGTATCTATGGCAAGATCTTGGCCAAAAACAACATTCTTGAGGTTTCTGTCTAATTTGGATAGGACTTTTTTGTCGTCAACACTTACAGTTTGCGGTGGAATGCGTGCGATTTTGGAAACAATATCCTCAATTTCTAATTTGCCAATTGTTCTTTTTTTCTTACTCTTAGGTAAAATTCTTTGTGCAGCTCCTGCTTCATCAATAACGTCTATGGCTTTATCTGGAAGATGACGATCGTTAATATACTTTGCAGATAACTCGGCAGCTGCCAATAAAGCACCGGCTTGATATTTAACTTTATGATGTTCTTCAAATCTAGATTTCAAACCTCTAAGAATTTGAATTGTTTGATCCACCGAGGGTTCTAAAACCTCAACTTTTTGGAATCTTCGAGAAAGAGCATGGTCTTTCTCGAAAATTCCTCTATATTCAATATAAGTTGTTGCACCTATGCAGCGGAGTGTTCCAGAAGAAAGGGCAGGTTTTAATAAATTTGAAGCATCAAGCGTTCCTCCTGAAGCAGAGCCGGCCCCAATCAAAGTATGTATTTCATCAATAAACAAAATCGCGTTAGGTTCTTCTTGAAGTTGGTTAAGAACTGCCTTAAGTCTTTGCTCAAAGTCGCCTCTATACTTAGTACCAGCAAGTAAAGATCCCATATCAAGTGTATAAACCGTAGCAGATGAGAGAATTTCAGGAACCTCTTTTTTTGTTACCCTCCATGCAAGCCCCTCAGCGATTGCAGTCTTACCAACTCCAGCCTCACCAACAAGTAAGGGATTATTTTTTCTCCTTCGACATAATACCTGTACCACCCTTTCAACTTCTAGCTCTCTGCCAATAAGTGGGTCAATTTTTCCATTCTTAGCCAATAGATTAAGATTTTGGGCAAATTGATCTAAAGGTGTAGGTTGAGATGGAGGAGTGCTGGTTGAAGATGGATTGGTGTTTTCATTTTCGGTTGTAGCTTGGTCAGATGATTGAACGGAGTTTGAAGCGGGTGGTACTTTTGAAATACCGTGAGCAATAAAATTAACTACATCTAAACGGGTAATTCCTTGTTGATGCAGGTAGTAAACTGCATGAGAGTCTTTTTCACCAAATATTGCAACTAAAACATTTGCTCCGTTTACCTCTTTTTTCCCATTAGACGTGGATTGAACATGCATAATTGCTCTTTGAATTACTCTTTGAAAACCAAGTGTTGGTTGAGTCTCGACCTCTTCGACTCCTCCAACAATAGGAGTATTTTCCTGAATAAAATTGGCAAGGGCTTTCCTTAACTCATCACTGTTTACAGCACATGCTTGTAAAATATTCGATGCTGAAGGGTTATCAATTAAAGCTAAAAGCAAATGTTCAACAGTTATAAACTCATGTCTTTGCTGTCTAGCCTCTACAAAGGCCATGTGTAATGTTACTTCTAACTCCTGGGAAATCATGCTCTCTCCATTATGCACTGTAGGGGGTGCTGATACGCTTTAGAAAAATCCTTTACAAGGTTAACTTTGGTTGATGCAACGTCTTTTGGAAATACTCCACANACNCCTCTTCCATCTTTATGTACCTTTAACATAACATGAGTTGCCTTTTCTCTGTCCATTTTAAAAAATTTCTGCAAAACCAAAATAACAAATTCCATAGGAGTGTAATCATCGTTTAAAAGAGCAACCTCATATAATGGAGGGGGCTCTAATACTTCTTCATTTTCTTTAGTAACTACATCATCTTGTATTTTAATTGACATATTTAATAATAAACATAAATTGCATTAGAGGAATATGCAAGAGTACTTCATATAATCCAGTATAGACAAAGGGCTATTAGACTAATATCATACATTAGTTAAAGTGCGTCTTATAGCTTCAGGATAATTTTGATTAAAAATATAATTAAGAATATGTTTTATTTAATTTTTTAATATATATTCGTTGAAATTATCAGTGTTTTTTTGGCTTCGGCGGGTGATTTTTGGTTTTGTTTAAGGAAATGAAGTATGTCTACAGGTACAGTTAAGTGGTTCAATGATGCAAAAGGCTTTGGTTTTATTACACCAGATGAGGGTGGAGAAGATGTCTTTGCACATTTTTCAGCTATTCAGTCAGCTGGTTTTCGTTCATTAAAGGAGGGACAAAAAGTTCAATTTGATATTGTACAAGGCCCAAAAGGAAAGCAAGCTTCTAACATAGCTCCCATTTCTTAACTTAAAATTTTTTTCTAATCTATCGGGGGCGTAAATGACCTCCGATAGTTATTAGATCAATCAGAGTTAGCTCATTCCGTTAATAATGGCGTTACCAAACTCTGAACACGATACTTGCGTTGCATCTGGCATCAATCTTGCGAAATCATATGTTACTTTTTGCGCCAATATTGCCTTACTGATTCCATCCAAAACCAAATCCGCGGCATTTTTCCAGCCCATGTGTCTCAGCATCATCTCAGCTGATAATATAATAGAACCAGGATTTACGTAATCTTTACCAGCATACTTTGGAGCGGTTCCATGTGTAGCTTCGAAGACGGCAACCTCATCTGACAAATTGGCTCCAGGGGCAATTCCAATGCCACCTACTTGTGCAGCAAGAGCATCAGAAATATAGTCACCGTTTAAATTCAAGGTAGCAATAACACTATACTCTTTAGGTCTTAGTAAAATTTGTTGAAGAAATGCATCAGCGATAACGTCTTTAACAATAATCGGATAGCCTGAAACAGGATTTGTTATTTTTGCCCAACCACCTCCTTCATATGGTTCGGCTCCAAATTCTTTTTTTGCAAGATCATATCCCCAGTCCCTAAACGCTCCCTCTGTAAACTTCATAATGTTTCCTTTATGAACAAGAGTTACAGAATTTTTATTATTATCAATTGCATATTGCAGAGCTTTTCTTACTAATCTTTCAGTTCCCTCTTTTGAAACTGGTTTAACACCCAAAGCAGAAGTGTCAGGAAACCTGATTTTTTTTACATCAAATTCACTCGCAAGCAATTGAATTAACTTATTGGTCTTTTGCGAACCGGCTTCAAATTCAATGCCTGCATAAATATCTTCTGAGTTTTCTCTAAAAATAACCATGTCAGTATTTTCAGGTTCCTTGAGTGGGCTTGGAACACCTTCAAAATACTTGACGGGCCTTAAACAAATGTAAAGGTCCAGATTTTGCCTCAAAGCAACATTTAAAGACCTGATACCTCCACCGACTGGTGTTGTTAACGGGCCTTTAATAGATACAACATATTCACGAAGTAAATCTAAGGTTTCATCAGGGAGCCAAACGTCAGGCCCATATTCTCTGGTGGCCTTTTCTCCGCAAAATATTTCCATCCATGAAATCTTTCTCTTGTCTCCATAAGCTTTATTTACTGCGGCATCAACGACCTTTATCATAACTGGACTTATATCAACACCAATTCCATCGCCCTCAATGTATGGAATAATTGGTTTGTCTGGAACCACAAGAGAATTGGTATGGTCAAAAAAAATTTTTTCACCAACTGAAGGGACTNAGACTTTACTGGACAAAATTATAACTCCCTAAAAAAACATATAACCAGAAGATTAGAGTACGTTAAAAATGAAAAACGCAATTTGCTTTNTTTTAATTTTAATACCATCGATCATTATGTCCACAATTACTTTTTCAAATGAGAAGAATAATTCGACTTCTAAACTTATAACATCACTATCAATCAATGAATATAAAATTATTGCAGAAGTAGCTGACAACGAAAAGCTAAGAACGTCAGGCTTGATGTTTAGAANAAGTATAAAACCAAACCAAGGGATGCTTTTTATATATGAATACTCAAAATTTCATTGTATGTGGATGAAAAATACACAAATACCTTTATCTGTAGCATTTATTGACAAAGATCACAGAATTATCAACATAATAAAAATGAAACCATATGATGAAACCCCTCACTGTTCTGCACATCCTTCAAAATATGCTCTAGAAATGAATTCTGGTTGGTTCAAGAAAAATAAAATCACACCCGGACAAAAAGTTTACGGAATTAATAATTAGTTCCAACATACTAACCAATAGGGTAGTTTTGCTGAGCCACCATTAAATAAAGCATTGGAATAGATAATAGCGTATTGATTCGTGATGTTAACATNGCTGTTTTAGCGGATTTCATTTTTTGGGTTTTCTCTACTTCCACTATACCAAGAGCTCTTTTTTGATTAGGCCAAATTATGAACCAAACATTAATAGCCATGATTATGGCGAGCCACATTCCGATTCCAATACCCACAAACCCTTCTGAAAAAATAAGAGCTGAGTGACCATATCCATTTAACCAAGCTACCACTAGCCCAGTAATTACTGTGGCAAGTGCAGAGTATCGAAACCAAAAAAGTGCTGTCGGAGCTATAACTTTTGAGATNGCAGGCTTGTGCTCATCAGGAATTTTAGGCATGGAAGGTATCTGAACAAAATTAAAATACCAAAGAAGTCCTATCCACATAACGCCCGCCATAACATGTAACCACCTAAAAACAAAAGCTACCCAAGCTGGCTCAGAAATTTCAAAACCTCCAAACCAGACAACAATTATGACTAGAAGTGCTAAACCTGCAAGCAATGTGCGNTTTAGTGAGCTTAAAATAACTCCCATTTAATAATCTCCCCCATTTATACTAAAAAAATGATCTTTNCGTCTGGAATTGTTCAAAATAATATACCAAAAAACTTAAAAGTGCTTATATTTAAAATTTATTATTTTTTTAATTTCTCAACCTTTACTCTAGCATTTCCGTCAAAAAATTGAATATCTAAATTTTTGCCAGTGCTAATTTCTTCAACTGAAGAAATGACATTATCAGAATTTTCTNTATAAACAATACAAAACCCTCTTTTAAGTACTGAGTTTGGATCCAGTAAATGCAATTTTTTTATATGATGTTCCAAAAGAAAATTAAAATCTTTTAATAAACTTGACTTGATATTTTTAAGTCTTTTGTGAGCATTTGAAAAATTACTGTTATTGATATTGATCTTATCTCTTGGGCTTTTAATTTTTAAAAAATTCATGTCCAACTTTTGCTCTAACATATTAAAAAATTTTTTAATCAAATTTTCTAAGATTAATTTTCTATTTTCAAAAATATCAATTATTTTTTCCTGCTCAACACTAAGCCTTTCCACAGCAGCCGTTGGGGTTGCCGCCCTGTAATCTGCTACCAAATCACATAAAGTAGTATCAGACTCGTGACCAATCCCGGTAATTATTGGCTTAGAAATTTTTGATATTGATCTAACCAAATCCTCTTTATTAAAGACCCATAAATCCTCCAATGAGCCACCCCCTCTAATTAAAATAATTATATCTACATTAGTATCGTNATTAGCACGGTTTATGGCTTGTATTAACTCTTTCTCAGCATATTCCCCTTGGACTAATGAAGGGAAGATTTTTAATTTCACTCTAGCCAATTTATTCTTAAAAGTTATGACTGCATCTTTTAAAGCTGCACTTTCTATTGAGGTTACTATTCCGATACAGTCAAAAAAGGTAGGTATTTTCAATTTTTTTTCAGATTCAAACAATCCTTCAGTTAAAAGTTTTTGCTTCAAAAGCTCAAATTTTTCANAAAGCTTCCCACTTCCAGCTTTTTCTATTTTCGAAACTCTAAGTTGAAAATCTCCCCTCGGGGAATATATTGATGGAAAAGCTGTAACAACAATTTGATCACCATTTTTTGGAGTAAATGTTATTTTTTTTAGGTCGAACCTGAAAAAAACACACCTTACGCATGACTCCTCATCTTTTAACGTAAAGTAGGAATGACCCATTTTTGAGACAATTAATTGCGATATTTCACCCTCGACTTTAATCACAGGAAAATTTATCGATAAAGAATTGTTTATCAAATAGTTAAGCCTAGCGACAGATATTATTTCTGGTACTTTATTAAAATTCATTTCGTTAAACCAGTTTTAAAAAAATTTTCCACAAAATCAATAACATTGAAAATTCTCTAAAAAATTTTTTGTGAAAAATTTACCAACTACTAAAAAAATTAAAAAAAACACTTCTAAGAAAAAAAAAGAATAAATATTTGATTTTATGAGTTTTTTTATTATTTTAACCTAACACTTAGTATTAAAAATATAAAAAAAATTGATCCTTAATCGCAATTACAGATATTTTATAAAAAAGTTAGATAATTTGTATTGCTATTTCCACAAAGTTATCCACAATTGATAGTATAGACATGTTTACCAATGCAATTAAAATCAAAAGAAAATACACCGAGAGGCTTTTGTCTCATTGGTACCCCGGATTNCAGATCTCTTACTCCTATCAATANAGTAAGCAAAAGAGTAAAAAAGCAGAGATGTTTTCTGATTTTTTTACAAATGTAATTACAAACATTATTTGGCTCTTTACAATACCCACACTAGTGTTTCTTACTTTTTGCAATTATTTATTTATTATTTTTTTTAAAAAACGATCATGGTCTGAAACATTTGCTATTAAAACGCCCACAGCGTCCCCAAAAATACTAGCTATTGGTAATTTAACTCTCGGAGGATCTGGAAAAACTCCTACAACGATTTGTCTTGTAAGAAANCTTTTAGCNCAAGGTATAAAACCTGCAGTTATTTCTAGAGGTTATAAGAGTGAAATTGACAGTCAAAACAAAAAATCTCAATTTGTTGAAATCAAATCAACAACTTGCTCTTTCAAAGAATACGGAGACGAACCCTGCTTGATTGCCGAAACTGGAGTTCCAGTTTGCGTAGGAAACAGATTAAATTCTCTCAAAAAAATTAATTTAGAGTACCCAAATACGGATTTAATTTTACTCGATGATGGGCTTCAGCAAACAGAAATACAATGTGACAAAAAGATTTTGGTTATTGACGATAGACTGTTGGGAAATGAAAGATTATTTCCCTACGGCCCTCTTCGAGAAAAGCCCCCTTTGAAATACAATTTGGATGGAGTAGTACTTAATTCAGTTAGTGATCAAATAAACTGCGAAGTGGCATTTGAAAAATTCAAACTTGATAAAAAAACTCCCTCTAGTCATCTCAAACTTAGCTCTGTTACGTGGAAAAATATCAAAAATGAAGAGTTTGACTCTGAATTCATTCAAAAAAAAATAGATAATAATTATAGAAAATTCAAAATTAAACCGCTTGCAATAGCAGGTATCGCTTTTCCTGACCGATTTTTTAAATTGCTAGTAAAATTAGGAATTGATTTTGAGCCTCTTTGGCTTGAAAACCACGATATTAATTTTGAAAAAAACCTCTTGGATTATTTAAATTTTTCTCAGAGAATAGTTTTAATGACTGAAAAAGATGGAGTTCGAATTATTTATTCAGAAAATGACTCAAAATTAAACATTGATCAAATATGGATATTAAAACTAAACCTTACAATAGAACCAACTTTCGTAAAGAAAGTTACAGACTGGATCTAATTNATTAAGCAAAAAATGGATAAAAAACTAATTAGCATCCTTACATGCCCTAAAACTGACAAACCTCTCAAATTGCACTCCTCTGGTAATGCTCTTGTTTGTACTGACGAAGATATTGCCTACCCTATAGTTGACGGTATACCTCATTTAACAACTGATGCTGCTATAACGATTTCAAAAATCCCACAACATGAGAACTCAATTAAAAAAAATAAAGGGAAATAATGAAATTTTGGGTATTGATACCGGCACGTGCAGGCTCAACTAGATTGCCAAACAAACCCCTGCTTGATATTGCTGGAAAGCCAATGATTGCCCATGTTATCGAAACAGCAAAAAAAAGTGGTGCAAATAAAATTATTGTTGCAACAGATGACCAGAGAGTAAAAAGCGTTTCAGAAACATTTGGTGCGACCGCAATTATGACAAGTGTTCATCATGAAAGCGGGTCTGATAGGATTGCTGAAGTTGCCAAAATCCTTGACGCACCTGATAATCAAATTATAGTAAATCTTCAAGGGGATGAACCTTTAATGCCACCAGGTATTATAAAAAAAGTAGCAAAACTAAAAGAAGAAAATAAAAAAGTACATGTTACGACAGTAGCAACCCAAGTTGAAAATTTTAATGAAATCCTCGATCCAAATTGCGTAAAAGTAATACTCAACCAATATAATGAGGCAATTTACTTCTCTAGATCTGTTATTCCCTATCAACGTGACAAATCTAATGAATCATCAAATTTAGCTTACAATTCATCAATTACAAATAATCAAGTCTCTTATTTAAGGCATGTTGGAATATATTGTTTCCAAATTGCTGACATAAAAAAATTTGTTTCTTGGGGACCCTGTCAGTTAGAAGTAGCAGAAAAGTTAGAGCAACTGAGGTGGCTCTGGAACAAGAAAACGATCAAGGTTATGATTGAATCGGAAGAGCTTATGCATGGCGTTGATACTGAGCAAGATTTAAAAAAAATTAGGGTTTTGTTTCAAAGTAAAAAAATCACATAGGATATTTGTTAAATGAAAATGATACTATTGGGTCCGCCTGGAGCAGGTAAAGGCACACAAGCTGAGGCAATTTGTGAAAAATATGATATTCCACAAATTTCAACTGGAGATATGCTTAGATCGGAAATAAAGAGTGAGTCTCAACTTGGAATGTCAGCCAAAAAAATAATGGACGCAGGAAAATTGGTCGATGACCAGCTTATTATAAAACTTGTACTCAGCAGAATTTCCAAACCAGATTGTTCCAATGGTTATTTATTTGACGGTTTTCCTAGAACAATTCCCCAAGCAGAAGCCCTCAAAACTGCAAAAGTACTNTTGAACGCGGTAGTTGAAATTAATGTGCTTGATGACGAAATAGTAACNAGAGTNTCTGGGAGAAGAGTNCATCCAGGAAGTGGCAGGGTCTACCATATCGTCAATAAACCACCTAAAAAAAATGGACTGGATGATATCACCGGTGAACCCATAATTCAAAGAGAGGACGATAACGAGAAGACCGTAAAAAAAAGACTTGATGTTTATCACCACCAAACNAAGCCATTAATTTCATTTTACAAATCATGGTATCAAAATGATGATCAATCACCAAAGTTTATCTCCGTTTCAGGTACAGGTTCAATATCAGATATTANAACATCAATTCTTAATTCTCTAGAGAATTTGAACTAAAATTTAATTAAAGCTAAGAAATCTGCTCTCTAGTAATGTCTTCAATATTTTTTTTTTCAAAGTCAGTTTTTTTCGGGCCTAAACTATCTTTCTTAAAATATTTCTCTTCAAAAATAAGTTTGTTATCATTTATGAAAGAAATTATAAATTTCCAAGCTAAAGGCTCGACTTTTTCGATTTCTCTATTTATAAATACAACTTTCTCACCATTATAATTTCGAGGTTGAGCAAAAGGAGAGTAACTTAAACATAAAGAGTTTATATTTTTTAAATTCTCACTTTTTGGTCTGTAGGATGATAAAACACCACAGAATCTATCTGCCCAATCACTGGGCCTGAATTTTTTTCCGCTTGTGGTCTTTCCAAAAATGTAAAATTGGTTTGGGTAATTGTTCAATTTAATTATTTAATTATTAACAAATTATATTTTAAACCAGCATTTAGTTAAATAAAGTTAATTTTTCAAAACATGTATTTTTTCACCAATAATTAATTAAGATGAATTTAAAAAAAATTTCACCAATAATGGAGACTTATTCAAGATTTGATGTGTCGATGTCCTTTGGAAAAGGCTGTTGGTTATTCGATGAAAAAGGCAATAAGTATTTAGACGCCTTGTCTGGGATTGCAGTTAATACTCTTGGTCATTGCCACCCTAAATTAACAGCAGCACTCTCCGAACAAATGAAACAATTAGTCCACACATCCAATTTATACAAAATTCCACTTCAAGAAAAACTAGCATATAAACTAACCAAAATTTCTTCGTTGAATTACGCTTTCTTTTGCAATTCGGGTCTTGAAGCCAATGAGGCGGCAATTAAAATCGCAAGAAAACATGGCCAAAAGCTTGGTTATTCAAAACCAAAAATTATAGTTTTCGAAAAATCATTTCATGGTAGATCCATTGCTACAATCTCAGCTTCTGCTAACCCACTTATAAAAAAGGGTTTTGAACCGTTATTAGATGGATTTATCCGTATTCCCTTAAACAAAATTGAAAAATTCAATGAACTCTCAAAATCTCAACAGGAAATTAGTGCTGTTTTTTTAGAAACAATTCAAGGTGAAGGAGGTATCAACATACCCCAAGAAAAATATTTATTAGCCCTAAGAGAAATTTGTACTAAGAATAATTGGTTATTGATTTTAGATGAAGTACAGTGTGGAATTGGGAGAACGGGCAAGTGGTTTGCATATCAATGGGAGAACATTAAGCCAGATGTTGTGCCTCTTGCCAAAGGCCTGGGTTCAGGAATACCGATAGGAGCGGTTTTAACAAACGAAACTTCCGGAAAATTAATGGGACCTGGAAGTCATGGAACTACATTTGGTGGTAATCCTTTTGCAATGAGGGCAGGTATAGAAACTTTAAAGATTATAGAAGAAGAAAACTTAATGGAAAATGCGATTGCTCGCGGCAAACAAATTTTAGAAAGTCTGAATAATGCTTTTTGTAAAAACAAAGAAATAGTTGAAATTCGTGGGTGTGGACTTATGATAGGTATTGAACTCAAAAAACCTTGCAAAGAGATAGCGAGAATTGCGCTAGAAAAAGGATTACTAATTAATGTAACTGAATCAAATGTTATCCGATTATTACCGCCGTTAATAATATCAAAAGATGAAGTTGAAATTTTAACTAAAAGATTAATACCAGTAATCAAAGAATTTATTTAACAACCTAACTATTTAATAATTACATGCGTCATTTTTTAAAAATATCAGATCTCACTAATAAAGAATTTTTATACCTGCTTAAAAAAACTAAAGAGGTTAAAAATTCTTTCAAAACTCAACAAAAATTGACATCTTTATCAAACCACACTTTAGTGATGATTTTTGAAAAACAGTCAACTAGAACTCGTTTGTCATTCGAAGCGGGTATTGGTCAAATGGGAGGCAGAGCAATTTACTTAAATACTCGCGATACTCAACTTGGAAGAGGTGAGACAATAGAGGATGCGGCAAAAGTTATTTCTCGCATGTGTAGTATAGTAATGATAAGAACATTTGAACAAGAAACGATTGAAAAATTTGCTAATAATTCAAAAGTTCCAGTGATCAACGGACTGACTAACAAGTATCATCCTTGTCAGATTCTTGCGGATATTTTTACTTTTATTGAGCATAGAGGAACTATTAAAAATAAAAAAATTACATGGATGGGTGATAAAAATAACGTATGTAATTCTTGGATTGAAGCTGCTTCACTACTGAACTTTGAATTAACTATCTCTTGTCCCCGTGAGTATTTTGTTGATTGCCAACTAAGTAAAAACTTAATTTATGTTGAAGACCCCATGACTGCATGCACTAATGCAGATTTAATAATTACTGATGTATGGACAAGTATGGGTTATGAAGACGAAAAAAAAGAAAGAACAGACATCTTTCAAAACTGGAGGGTTACACAAGAAAAAATGTCATTAGCATCACCAAATGCACTTTTCATGCACTGCCTCCCTGCTCACAGAGGGGAAGAAGTTGATAGCGAAGTTATAGATGGTCCACAATCTGTTGTTTGGGATGAAGCAGAAAACCGTCTTCACACTCAAAAAGCTTTGATGAGTTTTTTATTATTAGGTGAACAGAATTTATGAAAAGAAAAAAGAAAATTATCTTAGCTTATTCAGGCGGACTAGATACGTCTGTGATTTTAAGATGGCTTCAAGATCATCATGGTTACGAAGTAGTGACCTTTACTGCTGATATTGGTCAAGGTGAAGAACTCAGTCCAGCCAAAGAAAAAGCGATCAATCTAGGTGTAAAAAAAATATATATTAAAGATTTGCGTGAAGAGTTTGTGCGAGATTTTGTTTTTCCTATGTTTAGAGCAAATACTATCTATGAAGGTGAATACCTTCTAGGTACCTCTATAGCTAGACCTTTGATAGCAAAACACCTAGTTGAAATAGCTAAGAAAGAAAAAACTGATATTATTTCTCATGGCGCAACTGGAAAAGGAAANGATCAGGTTCGCTTTGAAATTGGAGCNTATAGTCTTTTNCCTAGAGTACAAATTGTTGCTCCATGGCGAGAGTGGAATTTAACATCAAGAGAAAAATTACTAAACTACGCCGATAGTCATAAAATTCCTGTCGACTATAAAAAGAGAAAAGGTGATGCGCCCTTCTCTATGGACGCCAACCTATTACATATTTCATATGAAGGTGGAGAATTGGAAAATACTGATTCACCTCCTCCCGAAAAAGGACTTTGGAGAATTACTAACCCAATCGAAAAAACCCCTACTAAATCTGAAGACATAAAAATAACATTCAAACGCGGAGATCCAATTTCGATAAATGGTAATAAATTAAAGCCGCATGAGTTGTTACTATTTTTAAATAAAATTGGAGGTAAACACGGAGTAGGCAGATTAGACCTAATTGAAAACAGATATATAGGAATAAAATCCAGAGGTTGTTATGAAACACCAGGAGGTACCATACTTTTAAAAGCTCACAGAGCCATTGAATCAATTACCCTTGATAAAGAAGTTGCACATTTAAAGGATGATTTGATGCCTAGGTATGCAAGGTTAATTTATAATGGCTATTGGTGGGCCCCTGAGAGGTACGCTTTACAAAAACTAATTGACTATTCTCAGGAAACAGTCAACGGAACTGTTACTATCAGACTNCATAAAGGNAATATAATAATNAGATCACGCTACTCCCCCAATACTTTATACAACAAAAAATTATCTACGTTTGAAGAAGATGATGGTGCATACGATCAAAAGGATGCAGAAGGATTCATTAAAGTTAATTCACTTAGATTAAGAATGCAAAACAAGAAATAAATTTTTTATAACAAAAGAGAAATATAATGCCTTCATTTGATACCTCAATTAAAGCTGACAAAACTGAAGTAAAAAATGCTGTGGATCAATGTTCTAAAGAAATAAGAAATAGATTTGATTTTAAAGGCACAAGTGCTGAATTAAATTTTATCGATGAACAGTTAGTTTGTTTAGGAGATAGTGACTTTCAACTTTCTCAAATCAAAGAGATTTTGTTTAATAAATGTGCAAAGAGAAATGTTGACACCAGATTATTAAATTTAGGTGAAATAACAAAAGTCTCAGGTGAAAAAGTCAAACAAATCATAACAATTACCAATGGCATTCAAATTGATGATGCAAAAAAAATTGTAAAAATTGTAAAGTCTTCTAAGCAAAAAGTTCAAGCTTCTATTCAAGGTGAAGTAGTTAGAATTTCTGGATCAAAAAGAGATATTCTTCAAGATACTATTACACTACTTAAAAGTGAGTTTAAAAATTTACCTTTGATTTTTGACAATTTCAGAGACTGATTTAACTACAACTGTCTTATGAAATTTTCAATCGATAGTTTTATTCCTAAAAAGTCTAGTCCTTCTCTTTTTAAAAGAGTTTCACAATCTCCATGATCTATATTCTTATCAGGCAAACCCAGATGCAAGAACTTTGGTTCACAATCATTTTTATATTTAATCAGTGATAAAGCNTCCAAACATGCAGATCCTGCACCACCCATCTTGACATGTTCCTCTACTGTAACAATTACGTTATGAGTCTCAACTACANTTCTTAACATNTCAGAGTCGATCGGTTTCACAAACCTCATATTAATTACGGAAGTATTAAGCACGTCACCGACTTTTATACAGGGTTGAACCATTGAACCAAATGCCAAGATTGCTATTTTGTGATGTTTACTATTGTCAGCAATGTCGCTATCAAAAATTTGNTCTCNACATTTTTCAGCCGTACCAATTTTAATAGGTATTAGCGCACTGTCATCTAAAGGAACTCCTGGCCCAGAACCTCTTGGGTATCTAACAGCAACTGGTCCTTTGCATTCGAGTGCAGTCGAAAGCATTCTGCTACACTCTAATTCGTCTTTGGGAGTCATTACGGTCATATTGGGAATGCATCTCAGATATCCAAAATCATATGCACCAACATGAGTAGCNCCATCGGCACCAACCAAGCCCGCTCTGTCNATTGCGAAAATTACGTGCAACTTCTGTAAAGCTACATCATGAATTAATTGATCATATGCGCGTTGTAAAAAAGTTGAATATATCGCAACCACAGGTTTTAAACCCTCACAGGCCAAACCTGCGGCAAATGTGACGGCATGTTGCTCGGCTATCCCAACATCAAAATATCTATCTGGGAAGAGATTAGCAAACTTTAACATTCCTGAGCCCTCTCGCATTGCTGGGGTGATTCCAACGATTTCAGAATCTTTGCTTGCAACACTACAAAGCCAATCTCCAAAGATTTGTGAGTAAGTTATTTTTTTAGGTTTTTTTGTAGGCAAAATACCAGCAGATGGATCAAATACTCCTGGTCCGTGATATAAAATAGGATCTTTTTCTGCTCTGTCGTAACCTTTGCCTTTTCTGGTCACTATATGTAAAAATTGCGGTCCCTTTAATTCCCTAAGATTTTGAAGGGCTGGAATAATTGCATCAAGATCATGGCCATTCACTGGACCAAAATAATTAAAACCAAATTCCTCAAAAAGTGTACTAGGTGTTAAAAGACCTTTAGCACCGCCCTCTAATTTTTTTGCCATTTCCAATACTGGAGGCATGACACTTAAAAACTGTTTACTGAACTCTCTGGCACTGGAATATATTCTTCCTGTCAACAACCTAGCCAAATAACTACTTAGTGCTCCGACAGGAGGTGAAATTGACATCTCATTATCGTTCAAGATTACAAGTAAATCCAAGTCTTTGTTGCCATTTCCAGCATTATTAAGTGCCTCAAAAGCCATTCCCGCACTCATCGCTCCATCACCAATTACAGCAATATGACGTCTTCTGTTATTTCCAATATTTTCTTGAGTTATTTTGGCTGCAACTGCCATACCCAAAACAGCAGAAATTGAGGTTGATGAGTGAGCTGTTCCAAACGCATCAAACTCACTTTCCTCTCTTCTTGGAAATCCAGAGAGACCGTCTACTTTTCTTAAAGTAGACATCATTTCTTTTCTACCCGTTAATATCTTATGAGCATAACTTTGATGTCCAACATCCCATACAACTTTATCTCTTGGAGTTTCAAAGACATAATGAAGAGCAACGGTTAATTCAACTGTACCTAAATTGGAAGATAGATGCCCGCCAGTTTGTGATACTGAGTTTAAAATAAAATCTCTCAATTCTTGAGATAATTTTTTAAGTTGGTGCCGATTTAAATTTTTTAATTGTGACGGTGAGTTTATCGAATCAAGTAATTTCATACCCTATTTAAACCTTTTCTGTATTTAATTTATACGGTGAGTTAAATTCTTAGCAAGCATTCTTAATGGATCAGCACTTGCATCCGACTTCTCAATTGACTTTAGAGCACTTTCTAATAATTTATCTGCATATTTGCGAGCTTTTTTAATCCCCATCAACTGAACAAAATTTGGTTTTTGTAAATATAAGTCTCTTCCGACCATTTTGCCCAATGTCTTCTCTTCACCTGTAGCATCTAAAATATCATCAACTATTTGAAATGCTAAACCTAGGAACTTAGCGAAATTTTTGAATTTTAAATAATTTTTTGTATTTTCATTATCAGCTATAGTTGATCCCATTTCTATTGCTGACTCTAAAAGAGCCCCTGTTTTCATACTATGCATAAACTCAAGGTCGGAAATATTAATTTTTTCACCGGCAACCGCAATATCAACAGCCTGTCCACCCGCCATTCCATTTGCCCCCGACGCAGTAGCAAGTATCTTGACCAATTTAAATCTAATTAACTGAAATGTCGGTCTTGCGGTTAAAACCTGAAAAGCAAGTGTTTGTAAAGCATCACCAACTAATAANGCTGTAGCCTCGTCAAATTTGATATGACAGGTTGGACGACCTCTTCTCAAATCATCATCGTCCATACACGGCATATCATCATGAACTAAAGAAAAAGCGTGAATACACTCGATCGCAACAGTAGCGTCTAATACAAGTTCCAAAAATTCTTGNTTGGTTTTGTCGAGAGNNTTTTTATTATAAATAAAATTTTCTTTACTGATAGCTTCAACCGTGGCTATTANAAGTANTCCACGAATTCTTTTTCCACCCATTAACGAATATTCAATAGCATTCCAAAAATTATTCATTATTCTTGAAATGCTATTGTCAGAGCCTATAAAGGGCACATCATAATTTGACGAAAAAGTTTTAATTGCAAAATTCAATCTTGCATTTATTAATTCAAAATTATTTTTTATCCAACTNGAATCAGTCATTTTTTTNATCTAAAGTTATAATTTCTGTTTATTGAGGATTTCCTGACCAGTAATTAGTTTTTCACCATTATTATCAATGACTTGTATCTCATCTTTAGCGGCCATAAGCAAAGTACTAGCTCTATCCATTATAGCCATTGCTAATTTGTATTTATGTAGTGCATCATTTAATACTAACCCTCCCGATTCAAGCTCTNCTGATAANGCNTCAACCTTTTTTAAACAATCTTCAAAACTGAGAGNACCAATTTCGCTGNTGCTTATTTTATTTTGATTTATAGAGTCCTGTTGTTTGCTTTTTTGCTCTTTTATCTTGTTCATTTTTTCCCTTAAAATCACACTTTTATAAAATTTAAATTATTAAGTAGGTTACTAAATATATTAACTTTATGTTGATAAAATATGAGCATCATTCAATTGATCTAAGGAAAAAATTTTAAGGAGCTTTTTTTGACAAAAATCGGGACAAACACTAATAAATACAAAAATATGATCCCTCTTGAAGCCTATTGCAGCAAGGAATTCCTAGATTCGGAAATAAAGTCTTGCTTTCGAAATTCGCCCAGATATATTGGTCATGAATTAATGATTCCTAACTCAGGAGATTTTATAACGCTGGCTCAAGAAGATCACAACAGAACTTTAATCCGTAGCAATGATGAAATTTTTCTTNTTTCAAACTTATGTAAACATCGTCAAGCTACGATGCTTGAAGGAAGAGGCACGATCAATTCAATAGTCTGNCCTATTCACCGTTGGACTTATAATTTGTCAGGTAAATTAATTGGAGCACCCCATTTTAAAAGTTTGCCATGCAAATCACTAGAAAGGACACATCTTTTCGGTTGGAATGGTATGTTGTTTGACAAAGAACCTAGCATAGTTAATGCTTTGAAAAAAAATCCATTTGCAGATTATTTTAACTTTGATAAGTTTGTTTTTAACAGGGTNAATCAGCATATTTGTAATTACAACTGGAAAACATTCATCGAAGTTTATTTAGATGACTATCATGTTGAATCCTTTCATCCAGGTTTAAGTAAGCTAGTAAATTGTAAAAATTTATCTTGGCATTTTGAAAATGAATTTAGTGTGCAGGCAGTGGGCTTATCTAATTTAAAAAAACCCACAACACCAATTTATAGAAAGTTGAACGATTCTATTCTAGAATCCGTAGGGAATAATATTCCCAAATTCGGAGCAATCTGGATGCTAATATATCCAAATNTTATGGTTGAATGGTACCCTAAAACTATCGTNATTAGCACTGTNCATCCATTATCACCTCAAAAAACTTTAAATATTACTGAGTTTTATTACTCGGAGGATATCGGTTTATTTGATACAGAATTTATAGACAATCAACAAAAAGCTTACTACGAGACGGTTTTGGAAGATGACGAAATTGCAACTAAGATAGATCGTGGCAGAANAATTCTTTCACAAAATAATNGGNAAGAACACGGACCATTCCATGACCAACTTGAGGCAGGAATACCCTACTTTTACAAATTTCTGAATCAAAGTTGCGATGGACTTTATAAACAAAAAAGGTGAATAAATGAATCCTATAATAAATGTTTCTGAAATCAAAGCAAAATCCAAAAACTTAGTTTTAGTTGANTGCAGATTTGATCTAATGGATTCAAAAAAAGGGAAATTAGATTATATAAAAGCTCACATACCTGGTTCTTTTTTTTTGGATGTAGAAAACGAACTTTGTTCCAAAGATAGCNCCATAACTGATGGAAGACATCCCTTACCCAGTAAAATTTCTTTTCGGAACTGCTTAAGTGATTTTGGTGCAAAAAATGATAGTCTTATAGTGGGCTTAGATGACTCTGGAGGTATTTTTGCCTCCCGGTTTTGGTGGATGTGTAGATGGATAGGTCATTTAAATTGTGGGGTCCTCAATGGTGGAATCAAAGCATGGATTGCTGATAATGGTGCTTTAGAATCTGGTTTAGTTGAAAAAAAACTTAATGGTAACTTATCCATCAGACCAACTCTTACAACCGACTGGGATATACGAAGTATAANAAGTTGGGTTAAAAATGGGTCAANCCAAGAAATTTTTACATTACTAGATGCAAGAGCAGAGGAGAGATTTAAAGGTGAGTTCGAACCCATTGACCCTAAAGCTGGTCACATACCTGGGGCTATTAATAGACCTTTTTCTAAGAATCTTGATAAATCAGGACAGTTCAAATCTGCAACTAAACTCAAAGAAGAATTTATAAGCTTATTGAATGATACATACCCCACTTCAGTAGTACATACCTGTGGATCAGGAATTAGTGCTTGCCATAACCTCATTGCTATGGAGTCTGCAGGCCTAATTGGTAGTTCTTTGTTTGTTGGTTCTTGGAGTCAATGGTGCAATCAAATTGATGATGAATAATTTTCGAACCTTGTATACTGGCCCAAAAAAGTTAATCTTATTGTTCCAGTAGGACCGTTTCTTTGTTTGCTAATAATTATTTCAGCAACACCTTTATCAGGAGTTTCAGGCCGATAAACCTCATCTCTATATATAAACAATATGACATCTGCATCTTGCTCAATTGAACCGCTTTCGCGCAAATCAGACATTACTGGGCGTTTATCGGTTCTTTGTTCAACCGTTCTATTTAGCTGTGATAGTGCAATTACTGGACACTCTAATTCTTTCGCCAAACCCTTTAGTGACCTTGTAATTTCAGATATCTCAGTAGTTCTATTTTCACCATCACCAGATGCACTCATTAGTTGTAAATAATCAACGATGACTAAACCCAATCCTCCAGTAAGCCTTTTTAGCCGCCTGGCTCTTGATCGAATTTCAAGTGGATTTATTCCTGCACTTTCATCGATGTGTATAGCTGCATTTTTCATATTCGCATTTGCACTCATCAACCTGTCCCAATCATCTTGAGACAATTTACCGGTTCTAACCTTTTGAGCGTCAATTTTACCCTGTGAGCAAAGCATTCTTATGACTAATTGCTCCGCGGCCATTTCCATAGAAAAAACAGCAACAGGTAATCCATGATCTATAGCTACATATTCAGCGATATTGATAGCTAATGAAGTTTTTCCCATACTAGGTCTTCCGGCTATAATAACCAAGTCACCCGGATGCATTCCAGCTGTTTTTTGGTCAAGATCTAAAAAGCCACTTGGAATACCTGTGACATCACTGGGGTTTGGATTTTCATAAAGTTCACTAATCTTTTTGGTCACATGAGTTAACAACTGATCAAAATCTTTTAGTCCAGAGTTTCCTCTGGCTCTGTCCTCACTTATTTTAAAAATCTTAGCCTCAGCCTCATCCAAAATCATTCTTGTTTCTCTTCGATTTGAATTTAGAGCTAAAGAGGAAATCTCCTCACTAACACTTACCAATCGTCTTAAGATTGATTGGTCTCTAATAATTTCAGCATAACCCTTGATATTTAAAACTGATGGACTGGCTTGAGCTAATGAATTTAAGTATTCAATACCACCAAAGTTAGTATCTGTATCAACAGATTTAAGTGATTCAAAAACAGTAACAACATCTGCTGGCTTATTTTGCTCAAGCAATCTGAGGATAGCCTGAAAAATAAATTTATGTTCAGCTTTGTAAAAGTCGCTAGAGTTAATCATATCTCCAACTTTCTCCCATGCTTTATTGTCAAGCATGAGAGAACCTAGAACAGCGGCTTCTGCCTCAATCGAGTGAGGAGGCAATTTAAGCTTAAGTGCCTGAAGTGCAGACACTGTCATTTCATACTCCTAAGTGTTCTCGTCTTGATTTTCGGAGATTACATTAACTACTAATTCAACAGTAACTTCGCTGTGAATAGAGATACGAATTATATGCTCTCCAAGTGATTTAATTGGACCTTCTTTAAAAGAAATTTGGGATTTATTGATTGATATTCCATCTTTATTAATTTTTTCCAAAATATCTTGTCCTGTGACCGAACCAAAAAGTCGGCCATCGACTCCAGCTTTTTGAGCAATATCAACAGTTTTATTTTCAAGGACTTTGGCAGTTTTTTTTGCATCGACAAGTTTTTTTTCAGCCAATTTTTCTAATTCATTTCTGCGAGATTCAAATTCTGCCACCGCAGATTGGGTGGCTCTCTTAGCAAGTCCCTTTGGAATTAAAAAATTTCTTGCATAACCGTCTCTGACTCGAACAACTTCTCCGAGATTTCCAAGTTTTAGGATATTGTCTAACAATATAATTTGCATGGATACACTCCAAATTAATGGTTATCAGTAAAAGATAACAAGGCCAAAAATCTAGCTCGTTTTACGGCTGTAGTTAATTGGCGTTGATATTTAGCAGTGGTCCCAGTTATTCTGGCGGGGATTATTTTGCCAGTCTCTGAGACAAAATCTTTCAATAAGTCAATGTTTTTGTAATCCACGGTTTCTGGATTGGAACCTGAAAATCTGCATACGCGTTTTCTTTTAAAAAGTGCTGTCTGATTTTGCCTACGACTGCGTCGTTTATCTCCAGATTTTCCCCCTGATCTAAAAGCCATTTTTTTTCCTTATACTTNATAAAATAAATATGTNTTCACTTAGTTAAATTGATGGTTTGTCTGAAACACTCTGCTTATCAGCNTCTTTCTGAACTGACNCCATCATTGGGGACGGACCGCTCGGAGCTGAATTATTTCTGACACATAAATGTCTGATTACTGCATCATTAAATCTAAATGAGTGTTCTAGTTCTTCAATCTCAGATTGACCACATNCGATATTTAATAATATGTAATGAGCTTTTGAAACTTTTAAAATTGGGAAGGCAAGTTGTTTTCTTCCCCAATCTTCAACCCGATGAACTTTACCACCTTTGTTTGTAACAATGGCAGAATATCTCTCAATCATCCCTGGTACTTGCTCGCTTTGATCTGGATGAACTAACAAAACAAGTTCGTAGTGCCTCATTGANGNGGCAACATTGACGGAATCCGTCATAATATANTTCTCCTATGGAANTTACACTCTTTAATAAAGTAGTGCAGGANAATCTGTTACTATANCAAACNGTTTNAACTGGAACAAGCTTAAATACATCGCATGAACTGCNGTAAATTCATAATGTACAGTCACTATCTTGTTATAAAAACAAATAATAAATGTTATTAAGAATGATTATTAATTTTGTTTTAAAATAAGGNTATAAAGTATATAAANTTTATTTGGATTATAAAAATGACTCATGTTGTCACTGAAAGTTGTATTAAATGTCGCTACACAGATTGTGTGGATGTTTGCCCTGTTGATTGTTTTAAAGCTGGGCCCAATTTTCTTGTAATCGANCCTGACGAATGCATTGACTGCGCAGTTTGTATCCCTGAATGTCCTGTTGAAGCTATTTTCGCTGAAGAAGACGTTCCAGAAGGTCAAGAAATGTTTATTGAGATAAATGCTGAACTTTCCCAAGAATGGGAAACTATATCAGCTATGGAAGAAAAAGCTGAGGATGCTGATCATTGGGCAACTATTAAAGATAAGCAAAAATTGTTAGAACGTTAGTTTTATTTTTCTGATAGGTTTTTAACTTAATTTCATAAAGAAAAAAAGATTTTTACACCAAAAAACTCNAANCTANTTAGTNTTACTCATATAAAAACATGGGCTAACAAAATGGTTCACATNAGAACTAATCGACCCGCAGAGTTCGTTTTTATTCCAGGNCAATTCGCAAGAATTTCATCAGAAAAAAGAACTTCCGTTAATAGTAATTCAGAGCCCATTTGGAGAGCTCAATCAATTACTTCAGGACCCCATGATAAATTTCTTGAATTTTTCATAATACTTGGTGAAGACGGGCAATTTAGTAAAGAATTACAAAAACTAAAAATAGGTGACAACTTGTTTTTAGACAACCAAAACTATGGATATCTAACTTTAGATAGATTCCCAAGTGCAGGAGATCTTTGGTTATTTGCAAGTGGAAGTGGAATCGCTCCTTTCGTATCAATATTAAAACATTTCCAGGCTTTGAAAAATTTTAAAACGGTCAATCTTGTTCTTAGCCTGCGAGATGCNTTAAGTTTGACTTATTACAATGATTTTTTNGACTTAAATGATATTGCAAAGCATCCAGAAATCAAAAAAAAATTTACTTTCATACCTATTATCACCCAGGAAATAACTACAGTAAAAGGACTAGTTAGAGGTAAAAATATTAGTTATAATTCTCCGAAAAAAAGATTTACATCCATGCTAANNGACGGAAGATTAGAGGAATTGATACACTGTAAGTTGTCTTTAAAAGAGTCAAAAATTATGCTTTGTGGAAATCCACTGATGATTAAAGACACCAGAAATATATTAAAAAATCTTGGCTTTAAGTCAAGTAGAAAAAATATACCTGGAGAAATCGCAGTTGAGAACTATTGGTAATAATCTAACAATTTCCATTAAGTTGTTTTGAATATGAACGAAATCGATAGAATTAATAAAATGCTTCCACAAACACAGTGCCAAAGATGTGGCTACTCGTCTTGTAAGCCCTATGCTGAGGCAATTTTGTTTAACAATGAGGATATTAATAGATGCCCTCCAGGTGGTAATGAATTAATAGAAAAATTAGCCAACCACTTGAGCCTAGAGAAAAAACCGATCAATCCTGAGTGTGGAGTTGCCTCAAGTCCTGAAATTTTTTTTATTGATGAATCAGAATGCATTGGATGCGGGTTGTGCTTGCCTGCTTGTCCGGTTGATGCNATAGCGGGCGCAATCAAATTCATGCATACAATAATAAAAGAAGAATGCACAGGTTGTGAGTTATGTGTAGAACCATGCCCTGTAGATTGTATAAAAGTAGCCAAGCGTCCATTGGAACTTTCCTGGAACACTCAAAGGGCTGAAAATAGCCGTATAAAATTTGAGAAAAAACAAAAAAGAAATCTAGATGATAAAACTCACGAGCCCTCAGTCAATAGTTTAAATGAGCTTAAAAATAAGTACATAAAACAACAAATTGATAAATGAATAATAAAAAAAGAGAAGAAATTTACNGCGTATTTGCCAAACAACATCCAAATCCCAAAACAGAACTTATTTACAACTCATCTTTTGAACTTTTAATAGCTGTAATACTATCTGCTCAGACCACCGACGTAGCAGTTAATAAAGTCACTATCAAACTTTTTAAAAAAAATAAAACTCCAGATGACTTTATTAAACTTGGTGAAAAGAAGCTACAGGAGCAAATCAAAACTATTGGACTATTCAGAAATAAAGCAAAAAATATTGTTTCAACTTGTAAGATTCTTAAAAATGAGCATAAAAGCGAAGTTCCAAAAAANAGAGCACTGCTTCAGAAACTTCCTGGTGTTGGTAGGAAAACTGCTAATGTAGTTTTGAACACATATTTCGGATGGGATCTCATAGCCGTTGATACACATGTTTTTAGAGTTGCAAATCGCACTAAACTCGCAANTGGCTCTTCAGTTGATGCTGTTGAAAAAAAATTAGAAAAAAACACTCCTAAAATTTTCAAAAGAAATGCNCATCACTGGCTAATATTGCACGGTAGGTATATCTGCAAAGCCAGAAAACCCGTATGCTCCAATTGTTCAATATATGAATTNTGCGAGTACAAAGAAAAATACCTACAAATCTAAAAAAAAAATTAGAACCTTTTAGACAAAAAACTCTTTTACTTTATCCATCCAGTTTTTACTGTGAGGATTGTGTCGATCTTTGTTTAAATCTATCGAATCTTCAAATTCTCTTAATAGATTTTTTTGAGTTTCAGATAGTTTTACAGGTGTCTCAATAACAACATGACAAAACAAATCTCCCAATACCCCTGATCTNACATTTTTGATACCTTTGCCTCTTAAGCGAAAAGTTTTACCAGTTTGTGTTCCCTCTGGAATGTCAAAACTGGCTCTTCCATTCAATGTAGGAACATCAATTGAACCNCCTAGTGCAGATTGAGAAAAACTAATTGGTGCNTCACAATGCAAATCATCATTGTCTCTTTGAAAAACATGATGTTCTTTAACAGTGATCTCAACATATAAATCACCCGTTGGTCCACCATTTTTCCCAGGCTCTCCATTACCAGCCGATCTTATTCTCATCCCATTATCAATTCCAGCTGGAATGCTCACCTCAAGTATTTTATTTTTCTTAACTCTTCCTGCTCCAGAGCATACTTGACAAGGACTTTTAATGCTTCTNCCTGCCCCCCTACAGTTGGGGCAAGTTTGTTGTATTGAAAAAAAACCCTGTTGCATTCTTACTTGACCTTGACCAGAGCAAGTGGAGCACGTTTCAGGTTTGGTTCCAGGTTTACACCCTGTCGAACCACAAGTCTTACATTGTTGCCAAGATGGGACTTTTATTTCAGATGATAGTCCATTTGCAGCTTCCTCTAGAGATATTTCAAGTGAATATCTTAAATCAGATCCTCTAAAAACCCCATTTCTCTGGCCACCAGAAGCTCTTGAATTACCACCACCAAATATGTCTCCAAAAATATCTCCAAACGCGTCTGCAAAGCCAGAAAAATCTCCAGCTCCCTGACCNCCACCAGGATTTTGGTTNACTCCTGCATGGCCAAATCTGTCGTAAGCGGCTCTTTTCTCAGAGTCTGAGAGGATTTCATAAGCTTGCTTTATTTCTTTAAATTTAGACTCAGCAGATTTGTCCCCAGGGTTTCTATCTGGATGATATTTCATTGCTAGTTTTCGATATGACTTTTTAATTTCCCCATCACTTGCATTCTTTGCAATATTAAGTAAGTCGTAATAATCTTTTTGAGCCATTTAAAAAAATCCAATTCTAACCACGTTTGACCTCTTTAAAATCAGCATCAACAACATCGTCAACACCTGCCGATTTATCCTTTCCAAGATCTTTATCACTTCTTTCAGATTGTTGTGTCTGCTCTTCATTGCCATTCGGAGTGTCTGTAGTTTGTGATTGACCTTCTGAGTATGCCATTTCACTAAGTTTTTGTGATGCCTTCATTAGATTTTCAGTCTTAGATTCAATTTCACTCTTATCATCTTTTGTTAATGATGCCTCAGCTTCCTTTAATGCTTCATCTATTTGTTGTTTTTCGTCGTCGCTTAATTTCTCTCCATGCTCTTCCAATGATTTTTTAACGGAGTGAATCATTGCTTCGCCTGAATTTTTTGCATTAATTAAATCTAACCGTATCTTGTCTTCCTCTGCATTGGCCTCAGCATCAGCAACCATTTTATTTATTTCATCCTCTGAAAGACCAGAGTTGGCCTCAACCTTTATCTTATTCTCCTTACCAGTGGCTTTATCTTTAGCAGATACATGCAATATCGCATTGGCATCAATATCAAATGTAACTTCAATTTGAGGTGTTCCTCTGCTTGCAGGTGGTATTCCCTCTAAATTAAATTCTCCAATAACTTTATTCGCTGATGCCATCTCTCTCTCACCCTGGAAAACCTTGACGGTAACTGCAGGTTGATTATCCTCAGCAGTGGAGAAGACTTGAGAATATTTAGTTGGAACAGTCGTATTTTTTTGGATCATTTTTGTCATGACACCACCTAACGTCTCAATACCCAATGACAAAGGAGTAACGTCTAACAAGAGGACATCTGTTCTGTCTCCAGAGAGAACTGCTCCCTGTACAGCAGCACCAGCGGCAACAGCTTCATCGGGATTGACGTCTTTTCGTGGATCCTTACCAAAAAATTCTTTGACCGCTTCTTGGACTTTTGGCATTCTCGTCATTCCACCAACGAGAATNACATCATCAATTTCAGCAGGCGACAAGCCTGCATCCTTTAATGCAGTTTCACAAGGGTCAATACTTCTAATGATTAAATCTCCTACCAAAGATTCAAGTTTTGCTCTTGTCAACTTTGAAGTTAAGTGNACCGGTGCTCCGTTGGACATTGCTATATAGGGCTCATTCAACTCTGATTGTTGACTTGATGATAACTCAATCTTTGCTCGTTCAGCGGCAGCTTTTATTCTCTGAAGAGCAATAGGATCTTTGGATAAATCCACTCCATTTTGTTTGTTAAACTCATCTATGATGTGATCGATTATTCTTTGATCAAAGTCCTCACCACCTAAAAAAGTATCTCCGTTGGTTGATAAAACTTCAAATTGTTTTTCACCATCAATATCAGCAATCTCTATTATGGAAATATCAAAAGTACCTCCCCCAAGATCGTACACAGCAATTTTTCGATCCTTAGTTGTTTTTTTATCTAAACCAAATGCAAGCGCTGCTGCTGTAGGTTCGTTTATGATTCTTTTAACATCGAGACCAGCTATTTTTCCTGCATCTTTTGTTGCTTGCCTTTGTGCGTCATTAAAATAAGCAGGTACNGTTATCACAGCCTCGTTAACGTCATGCCCTAGATAGTCTTCAGCTGTTTTTTTCATCTTTCTTAAAACTTCAGCTGAAACCTGCGGAGGAGCCAGTTTTTTATCTCTTACATTGACCCAAGCATCTCCATTTTCTGCTTTGACTATTGAAAAAGGCATCAAATCAATATCTTTTTGAACTTCTTTGTCTTCATACCTTCTACCAATTAATCTTTTTACAGCGTAAAGAGTACTCTGAGGATTTGTGACTGCTTGCCTTTTAGCAGTTGCTCCAACCAAGATTTCTCCATCTTCCATGTAGGCAATTATTGATGGAGTGGTTCTGGCACCCTCACTATTTTCGATAATTTTAGGTTGACCGGCTTCCATTACTGAAACGCAACTGTTAGTGGTTCCTAAATCAATTCCAATTACTTTCGACATAAAAATTTCCTTTCATCAACCAAAAATGGTTGCTCATCCCAATTCTAATAGATGGGCGCTATAATTAACGAAGAAGAACAATACATTCAATCTGCAACTATGACTAGTGCAGGCCGAAGTACACGTCCAGCAAGAAAATAACCTTTTTGCAATACCTTAATAATGTTTCCGGAAGAAATAGGAGGATCGTTTTCATCACCATTGAGTGTGGAAACAGCTTGGTGTTGNTTAGGATCAAACTTTACTCCAACATCGGGGTTAATGATTTTAAGGCCTGATCGCTCAAAAGTTTGTTGTAACTGTTTGAGNGTTAGTTCGACACCTGATTTGAGATGTTCTTCAGACTGGTCTTGCAAACCCAATGCAGCCTCTAAGCTATCAACTACTGGCAATAAGTTGAGAGCAAATTCTTCAATTGCAAATTTGCCTGCGTTTAACACATCTTGAGACGACCTTTTTCTAAAATTATCCAATTCTGCTTGCAATCTGAGGCTTTTTTCAGACTCATCATTCAATTTTGCTTTAAGAAACTGAATTTCCGAGTCGCTGTGCTCGGAATGATCGGGNGAATTTTCAGTTGCAGAACCTGATGTCATTTCTGAATCATGATCAATATCAAGTTGTGAAGCAGAGTCAACCTTAGATCCCACTAAAGGGTTCTCATCAGCCTCTAGGCTATCTGTAACTTCTTGGTAAGGGTCTTTTTTTGTTGGACACATAATATGTATGTTTGGTCTATTTTCCAATTTTCAAGTATATGCGCTAATTTACCGCCCCTTTTTTTAAAGCTAGTTCTTTTTGGTTTTTTTTCATATCTAAAATTTCTTTTGTCCANGGTTCAGTAGGCCACCCTTTTAACTCTTTAATTAAGATATTAGTCATGATTTTGACACCCAACAAACTTTCATTTACGCAAGGAATATAACTAAATTTAGATCCACCAGCATCTATGAAATCTTCTTTGGCCTCCATGGCAATTTCCTCCAGTGTTTCTAAACAATCTGAAACAAAACCAGGACAAATTACGTGTAGATTTCTAATTCCTTTTTTTGGAAGATTTTGTATTATTTGAGTGGTGTAAGGTTTTAACCATTCTGCTTTACCAAATCTAGATTGAAAAGAAACCTTCCATTCATTATCATGTAGTCCAATATTTTCAGCGATTAATCTGGCTGTTTTCAAGCAGTGACAGTGATATGGATCGCCCTTGTAAAGACTTCTAACTGGGATTCCATGAAAACTAAAAAGTAGTAAGTCAGGTTTTGGTGTTTTTTCCCAAAATTGTAATATCTGATTGCTAATACCTGTGATGTAGTTTTCATCATCATGAAAACTTTTAACAGTTCTAATTGCTGGAGGATTCCTTAACTTGATTAATTTTTCAAAAACTTTATCAAAAACTGTTGCAGAAGTGCTTGCAGAATATTGTGGGTATAGAGGCAGTATTAAAAGTTTGTTAACATTTTTTTTTCTTAGACTGTCTATAGAATCTGCGATGGATGGATTTCCATAACGCATCGCAAGAGAAATCTCTATGTTAATGTTTTGATCTTCTAAATTTTGTTTTAAATTAGCCAACAAATTTTCAGAATGAACCCTGAGAGGCGAACCCTCATGAGTCCAAATTGATGCATATTTTTCAGCAGATTTTTTTGGTCGGATTGTCAAGATGATAAAATTTAAAATGGGCCACCATACTGCAGTAGGAATCTCAACAACTCTAGGGTCAGACAAAAACTCTTTTAAATATTTACGAAGTGAGGGTGCAGAGGGTTGTTCAGGTGTTCCTAGATTAACCAACAAGACTCCAGTTTTTTCAGGATTTTCATGGCTGAAATCAGGTTCACGAGCTATTAAGTTAGCAGCTACAGGAATCAAGATGATTTTCTTTCATTGTCAAAAAGTTCACTGTGACTAAGCGCGCTAGAGACTACACGTGCGGTAATATCTACAATGGGGATTACTCTTTCGTAGGCCATTCTTGTGGGGCCGATAACTCCTAGCGTTCCAACAACACGGCCGTTGACAACAAATGGTGATGCAACCAAAGAGAGTTGCTCATCAGGCATCAATGTCGATTCACCTCCAATGAAAATCGTCACTCCGTTGGCGGAGGGAAGAGAATCAAGCAATTTAGCTATATTAGACTTTTGCTCAAGTAGTTGATGTACGCTTTTCATTTTTTCTACATTTTCAGAAATTTCACTTACATCGAATAGATGTTTTTGTCCCGATATTACGACAGAGCCCTCTGAGTCACTGAGAACCGCTCCACCCTCTTCAACAGCCTTAAGCATTAGACCTGATAAATCTTTTCTAAGTTTCTCAAGTTCGATAGCTAGTTTTTTTCGGACTCTAAAAAAAGACATTCCTGAGAAATTTGAGGTTAAATAATTGCCTGCCTCTATTAATAGCTCAGGAGAATACAATTTATCAACTTTAAAAATTTTATTTAATACTTCTCCTTCTGGAGTAACTAGGATAAGTAAAAGACTTTTTTCACTAAGTTGTAAAAACTCAACTTGTCTGAAAATCAAAGCTTTTCTTGGAGTTGTCACGACACCAGCAAATTGGGATAAATTTGACAACAAGTCTGCGGCATGAGAAATTACTTCCCCAGGCACGTCACTTTCAAATGTTTTTTCAATAATCGCAGCTTCTGTTGCATTTAANGGGTTGATAGTTAGCAAGTTATCAACAAAAAGTCTAAATCCTTTAGTTGTGGGAACCCTTCCTGCAGATGTGTGAGGACTAGTTACTAGTCCCATATTCTCCAACTCAGACATAACATTTCTAATTGTCGCTGCAGAAACATCNAGTTTAGAAAATTTCGCTAAGGATTGGGAACCAACTGGTTGACCCTCAATAATGTAGCGTTGAATTAATATTTTTAACAAATGACGAGATCTATCGTCCATAATTTATCTGCTTTTCATTAACATGTGATTTAATGCAATTAAATAACTAAGTTTACATTCGATCATGACACTAAAAATTAATAAAATTGGCATTTTTGGGAAACCTAACAATAATAATTTGGCAGATATTATCGAAAAAGTTTTTTTTGTTATAAAAAATAGTAATCCTAAAATCAAAATTTATATAGAAGAATCCACTGCAAAATCATGCTCTATAAAAGATAACCACGTTATTTTTGATACCAAAGTAAATATAGAGACAATCAATACTCTCAAAGATTCCATTGATTTAGCTATAGTTTTGGGAGGAGATGGAACTTTGCTTGGAATTGCAAGGCAAGTGGCTTCAACCGGGGTTAAAGTCCTTGGAATTAACCAAGGTAAATTAGGTTTCACCACAGACCTCGATGTTGATGCTTTGGATAAAAATTTAAGTCCATTGATACAAGGAAAAGGCATTATTGAAAAAAGGGACATGTTGGATGTGAGCATCATGCGTAAAACAGATAAAACAAAAATACCCTCTTCAATTTTTAATGCCCCTGCTTTTAATGATGCAGTTGTCAGCAGAGGAGCCATCAGCCACATGGTTGAACTGGATGTATTTATTAATAATACTTATTTACAAACAATTAGAGGGGATGGATTGATTGTTTGTACCCCAACAGGATCTACTGCGTATGCTTTATCAGTTCATGGACCTATTCTTCACCCAAAACTTGAAGCATTGACACTTGTTCCAGTGGCGCCTCAAGCATTATCAAGCAGGCCTATCGTCTTGCCAATTGATGTTGAAACGAAAATTATTATTAAAAATGGAAGAGGAACAGCATTACACTGTGACATGCAGACAATAGCTGAGTTACAAGACAATGACATAATTCTTATTAAACGTTCCAAGTTTCCTGTATTTTTACTTCATCCTAAAAATTATGATTACTTCTCAGTATTGAGAAGGAAGTTAAACTGGAGCTCAAATCCTATTCTCGCCGGATTACCTGATCCAAAATTGCCAAAATAAAATAAAAATCTATCAAATGCTACAAAGTTTAATGATCAAAAATTTTGTTATTGTTGAGAACCTCGAATTAAAATTCGAAAATGGTTTTACAGTATTTACTGGAGAAACTGGAGCAGGAAAGTCAATCCTAATCGATGCCCTGACACTTTTATTGGGCAAAAGGGCGACCACTCTGAAAATCAGACAAGGGTGTGAGAAAGCAGAAATAACTGCATTCTTTAAAGTTTCCTCCCCTGAGTTAAAAAATATATTACTGAACTGGTGTGAACAATTTGGGTTTGATTTTGATTCTGATGAAATCCTAATTAGAAGAGTTATTGAAAAGACAGGCAAGTCCAGAGCATGGATCAATGGTCATATTAGCACTGTTAACCAAGTCAAAGAAATAGGTGAATGGTTAATGGAAATTCATAGCCAGAACGCGCATCAAAAACTTTTAATTCCTGATTATCAAAGAAAAATTCTAGACGACTTCGGAAACATAAAACCTGATGTGGAAAAACTAAAAACATACTGGGAAAATTGGAATTTATACAAACACAAGCTTCATGAAGCTCACAAGAAAAATGATTTTTTTAAACAAAAGAAAAATCAACTAACATGGGAAGTATCTTTGATCGATAATTTAAATCTTCAAAAAAACGAATGGGAAGAGATTTCAGCTAGTGAAAAAAAACTATCATCAATTGCAGAAATTTTAGAAGTTGCTGAAGAGGGATTAAATCAATTCCAGCGAAACGATGACTCAATCATAAGTANAACCCAAAAATTACAAAGAAAATTTTCCAACCTGATTGATAAAGATNCATTTTTTGATCAAATTTANAAATCTATAGAACAGTCCTTACTTGAGCTAAAAGANACCTCAGAAAATCTGAGCCGATACATTGCACAAAACGATATTGACCCACACGCTTTTAAACATACATCGGAAAGGCTTGCCGAAATTTTTTCCGTTTCCCAAAAAATTGGTTGTAAACCACAGGATCTTACAAATATTTCTGAAGAAAGAAAAAAAGAACTCGTTGAAATAGAAANTGAAAATGACCTTGAAACTCTGGAGAAAAGCACAAATGAATGTAANGAAAAATATCTTANATTAGCAAATCATNTCAGCGAAAAAAGATGTGAATCTGCAAAAAAATTTCAAATTTTAGTAACTGATTGGTTGAAAAAGTTAGCAATGGAAAATACTGACTTAAATATTCATATTTCAAAAAAACAAATCTCAAGCCCTTCTGGTTTGGATGATGTTAATTTTTTAATTAAACACCGAGGAAATGAAAATAGTTTGAAAATAAATAAAATTGCTTCTGGAGGTGAGTTATCAAGAATTAGTTTGGCAATCTCTGTTGTGATGGCAAATGCATCAAAAACACCCAGTCTAATTTTTGATGAGGTTGATTCTGGTATTGGAGGAAATACCGCTCATACCGTAGGTAAATTACTTAAGCTTCTGGGAAATGATCAACAAATACTCTGTGTAACTCACTTACCACAAGTCGCTGCTAACGGTCACAATCACTTCTACATTTCAAAAAATATAGCAAACACCTTAGCAACAAGTATTGTAAAAAAAATTACTGACAATGAGCGCGTCAATGAAATAGCTAGAATGTTAGGAAGCGGAGAACAACTTGATGCATCAATTGTTCATGCCAAAGCCCTACTTAGGGATCAATAAGATTTCTGTATTTTATAAACCTAAAACATCAAACATTGAGTAAAGATTGGGAGTATTTTGTGATAAAAATTTTGACGCCAATAATGCTCCTTTTGTGTAAGATTCTCTTGATGAAGACTTATGACTCAACTCAATCACTTCACCAGTACCAGCAAAAATAACGGAGTGCTCTCCCACAATATCGCCACCTCTTATAACAGAAAACCCAATTTCATCTTTATTTCTAGGTCCGGTTGTTCCTTTTCTATTGAAGCAGTAACTAGCACCACTCAAATTTTGCTTANCTGAAGAAATGATTTTAGCCATTTCCAAAGCAGTACCAGATGGAGCATCGATTTTTTTTCTATGATGAGCCTCTACAATTTCAACGTCGTATTCTTCAGAAAAAAAACTTGCCGCNTTTTCTAACAATTTAAATGTTATGTTTACCCCAGGACTCATGTTAGGTGAGAAAACAGCACCATATTTTTTTGCAAAAGTATAAATCTTTTTTCTCCCCTCATCAGAAAATCCTGTGGTTCCTATTACAGCTGGAATTTTATGCTTTGCACAATAATCAAGCAAATTAATTGTAGAGTCAGGTAAAGTAAAATCTATTAAAACATCAGGTACAACTTTTGGGGATATTAATAAATCTGAAGAAATTAAAACACCAGACTTTTTACCAAAAAAAGCAGCGGCATCCAACCCTATTAAATCGGAATCGGGNTGGTCAAATGCGGCTACAAGCTCATATGAATCATTAGCAATTACCTGAGAAATAACAGATTTTCCCATCCGTCCACTCGATCCAGAAACAGCAATTTTTAAAACTTTCTCTTCTTCTTTTGTAGGCACTTTTTATCTCTTGTTGGGATTGTTCTTAAATGATATTGTTCACTTTGGCAAGATCTTTTCTTCTAAAGAATTCTCTACAGCATCACCCTCCCAACTGGATAGCTTCTCATCAACAAATTTAACAAAAAAAATTCTATTTTCTTTTACAGACTCATTTTTATTAATGTCAAAAACATAATCCCAACGATTGGGATTGAATGGATCAACAACCAGGGGAGTGCCAAGAATATTTAAAACCTGTTTTTTTGTTTGGCCTTTTTTCAAGAGAAGAATCATGCTTTCACTGATGTAGTTGCCTTGAACTACATCAGGCCTATAAGGGGTTAACCATTTTGGGCTGGATTTTTTCATCAGCCCCAAAATTAACGACTGGTCATCATCGTTTTTGTTGATCATAGAACATGATGTATTCACTATCGTAGCTAACAATAAAGTTGTTAAAAAACAANGTCGGATTTTATTTAATTGATTAATCATTTCCATGTCATTTATAGTATCCTAATATTTAACTCTATTGAACGTAAAATAAGTCCCATGGATGAACATGNANTCGATCTAAAAAGTACTGGACTTCGAGTAACCACTGCCCGAGTGAGTATATTAGAGGTTTTTGAAAATTCCTCGCGAAGACATTTAACGGCTGATGATGTTTTCAAGTCCCTTATTGGAAATTCTATAGATATCGGATTAGCTACTGTGTATCGCGTATTGACTCAATTTGAACACGCAGGAATATTATTAAGATCTAATTTTGAATCAGGCAAAGCAATTTATGAACTTAATCAAGGAACTCATCATGACCATTTAGTTTGTATTGACTGTGGAAACGTTGAGGAATTTGTTGACCCCGAAATTGAAAAAAGGCAACATCAAGTCGCAAAAGACAACAATTTTTTAGTTAAAGATCATTCTCTGACACTTTATGGAACCTGTAAAAATTGTAGTTCCAAAAATCATAAGTAAACAAGTTAAGCGCGACATCAAATGGCNATAGACTTAAATCAACTAATTGAAAAAGTAAAAATACTTATAAATAACAATCAAAAACTAAAAAAAGAAAATTTAGTTTTACAAAAAAAACTTACCCTNAAAGAGCAAGAATGCATAAAGTTAAGTCAGCGAATATCGCTTGCATCAAAAAAAATCAACAATGTTTTATCCCTTAGACAGTAATTCAAACATACTTAATTATTATGCCGGAAGAAGATACACTAACAGTTTCAATCCTAGATAGACAATATCACTTTGTGTGTCCAAAAGAGGATCATGAAATGTTTCATGCATGCATCGCATTACTTGATTCTAGAATGAGAACGGTAAAGAAAAAAAATAAAATCCACACCACAGAAAGAATAGCAATCATGGCCTCGTTNACATTGGCTAGAGACTTTTTAAATTCTGGGAAAGCCTCTGTAAATGACGAAGCATTAAAACTGGAATATCTCGAAAATATACTTAACGAGGCTCTAGCCCCCCAGGAAAAGCTTTTTGATTAGCGACTTTGAAGTAATTTATTTCTAAAAGATAAAGACAGCAAGAATACTCCAAAAATAGCCATCGGGAGACAAAGTATTTGACCCATAGTTAAATTCGTAAAAATAAATCCTAAGTAAGAATCTGGTTCTCTGAAAAATTCAATCACAAACCGAAAAAAACCATACCCAATTAGAAATGAAGCCGAGAGTGTGCCAATGGGCAGTTTTAATTTTTGTAGGTTATATAAAATTATGAATAAAATTAAACCCTCACCAAAAGCCTGATAAATTTGAGAAGGATGTCTAGGATCCAAAGTTCCAGATTGGGGAAAAATTATTGCCCAAGTTATTGTTTCAANATCTGCTACTCTTCCATACAACTCACCATTAATAAAATTTCCAAACCTCCCAAACATAAGGCCCAGCGGAACTAAAGGAGCAACAAAATCAGTTATCAAAAAAAATCGAGAAAAAAATGTGAGCTTGTAATCACGAATAATTTTTCTTTTTCCTAAATTAGGTCTATGGTGGGTAAGTAGCAACAATGATATAATTACNCCTATTAAACCACCATGAAAAGACATACCACCCTGCCACACAGCAAAAATCTCGAGGGGATTGAGAAAATAATACTCAGGTTTGTAAAATAAGACATAACCCAACCTTCCTCCTAAAATTACTCCAAAAACACCATACACNAATATGTCNTCAAGATTTTTTCTATATATTCCAGAAAATCGAAAAGTTTTCTTTAATTGTTTCCTCCCCAATAAAAGAAAACTTATAAAAGCTAAAAGATACATTATTCCGTACCATCTGACAGGAAAAGGTCCTAACCATATCGCTATTGGATCGAATTCTGGNTGCATAAGTTANTCACTCATTTTATTTAAGCTATTGGCACAAGAAAATGTTATAAATCAAATTGTATAAATTTTCAAAACCTTAAATTNAAAATATTAGAAATTCCATCAGACATGAAAGAACTTCGCTCAAACAACATAACTAAAGGTCCATCTAAAGCTCCGAACAGGTCCATGTACTATGCAATGGGCTACAANCANGAAGATTTCTCCAAACCGATGATTGGTATAGCAAACGGTCAATCTACCATCACACCTTGTAATAGCGGNTTACAAAAGTTAGCTGACGCAGCAAATGANGGNATCAAAGTCTCTGGCGCAAACCCGCAAATGTTTGGTACTCCAACTATATCAGACGGAATAAGTATGGGTACAGAGGGNATGAAATATTCTTTAGTCTCNAGAGAACTAATAGCTGATTGCATTGAAACTTGCGTAAACGGACAGTGGATGGATGGAATCCTTGTAATAGGAGGTTGTGACAAAAATATGCCTGGTGGAATGATGGCCATAGCAAGATTGAATGTGCCTGCAATTTATGTCTATGGTGGAACTATTAAACCAGGAAATTACAAAGGTAAAGATTTAACAATCGTCTCATCATTCGAGGCAGTTGGACAGTTTACTGCCGGTAAAATTGATGAGGTAGAGTTAACCGAAATAGAAAAGAGATCATGTCCTGGCTCCGGATCATGTGGAGGTATGTTTACAGCAAACACGATGAGCTCATCTTTTGAAGCAATGGGGATGAGTTTGCCATTTTCTTCAACAATGTCTAATGAGGATAATGAAAAAACTACCAATGCATTTCAATCGGCAAAAGTATTGTTTAACGCCGTCAAAAACCAAATTTTACCGAGAGATATCATAACCAGAAAGTCTATTGAAAATGCAGTGGCGGTAATTATGGCTACGGGCGGATCAACAAATGCAGTACTTCATTTTTTGGCAATTGCTCAAGCAGCAGGGGTTGAATGGACTATTGATGATTTTGAACGCGTGAGAAAAAAAGTACCTGTAATCTGCGATCTCAAGCCATCAGGAAATTTTGTGACGACTGACCTTCACAAAGCTGGTGGAATTCCAGCTGTTATGAATGAATTACTNCAAGCCGGACTTCTGCATGGTGATTGTTTAACCATAACNGGCCAAAACATTGAAGAGTCACTAAAAAACAGCTCAAAAGGAATTATCGGAAATAAAAGAGTAATTAGAAATTTTAAAAACCCTATTTACCATCAAGGCCATCTTGCAATACTAAAAGGCAATCTCTCCCCAGAGGGTTGTGTAGCTAAGATTTCCGGTTTAAAAAGCCCCAAAATTACTGGGCCTGCAAAAGTTTTCAACTCGGAAGATGAAGCTATGCAAAATATTTTAGATAGAAAAATTACTGCTGGCGATGTTATTGTCATTAGATATGAAGGGCCCAAGGGAGGNCCGGGCATGCGCGAAATGCTTGCTCCTACATCTGCATTAGTCGGACAAGGTTTGGGTGAATCTGTAGGTCTCATAACAGACGGAAGGTTTTCAGGTGGCACTTGGGGAATGGTTGTAGGACACGTTTCNCCTGAAGCCTTTGAGGGAGGCTTAATCGCCTTGATTGAAAACCAGGACTTAATAACTATAGATTCAGAAAAGCAANTAATACAATTAGAAGTCTCATCTGTGGAAATTGAGCAAAGAAGAAAAAAATGGAAACCACCCAAATCNCGTTATGAGTCGGGAGTTTTAGCTAAATATGCCTCATTGGCTACTCCTGCTAGCTTAGGCGCATACACTTCAGCTAATAAGTTTTATTAATTAAATTGCCATTTATGGGATGATAAATTTATTGTTTGTTTATTTAATACTTTGTAATTAAAAATTTTTGATACATTTCATGGACGTTCTACTTCAACAAATAATCAATGGTTTAATTCTTGGTAGTGTATATTCAATGGTTGCATTGGGCTACACCATGGTTTATGGGATTCTTCAACTGATAAATTTTGCTCACGGTGAAGTCTTAATGTTTGGCGCAATGGTTGCCTTATCAATCATTTCATTTCTGGAACTCGTTTTTCCAGGTATTCCCGGATATCTGTTGCTTTTTTTTGCTTTGATAACAGCAATCCCGGCTTGTGCATTCCTCGCCGCAACTATCGAGAGGATAGCTTATAGACCATTGAGAAAGGCTCCGAGGTTAGCTCCATTAATCACTGCTATAGGAATATCAATTGTATTACAAACTATTGCTATGATTATTTGGAGTCCAAATCCAAAAGTTTTTCCAGATTTACTCCCTATCAATACCATTAAAATTTTTAATGCGTTTATATCCCCCAAACAAATTTTAATCATTTTAACGGCTACTTTTTCAATGATAATATTGATGTTTTTTGTGCTGAAAACAAATTTTGGCAGAGCTATGAGAGCAGTTTCAGAAAATCCTGAAATGGCCTCATTAATGGGCATCTCAGTTAACAAAGTAATTTCTATTACTTTTATGATTGGCGCTACGCTTGCAGCTGTTGCTGGAGTTCTAGTTGCCTTAAATTATAATTACGTTCACTTTACCATGGGTTTTATTCTTGGTTTAAAAGCTTTTACTGCTGCAGTATTAGGTGGTATTGGTAATCTTGCAGGAGCTGTTCTTGGTGGATTACTTTTAGGATTAATTGAGAGTCTAGGTGGAGGATATCTTGGAGATCTAACAGGTGGATTTCTTGGAAGTCATTATCAAGATGTTCTATCATTTATCGTATTAATAATAGTACTAATCATACGACCCTCAGGCATTTTAGGAGAAAGGGTATCCGATAGGTCGTGAAATGGTAAATCAACTCTCAAACAAAAGTAAGTGGGTACTGTTATCCACATTATTGGTATTTCTTCTACTTTTGCCTTTTTTGGCAGGTTACTTTGGAAATGCGTGGATAAGAATACTTGCATTTTCATTGTTGTACATTATGCTAGCTCTGGGATTAAATATTGTAGTAGGTTATGCAGGTCTTCTAGACTTAGGGTATGTCGCTTTTTATGCGGTAGGGGCATATTTTTATGCCTTATTAACATCACCTCATCTGCACGATCAATTTACTTTTATAAGTCAAATGTTTCCAATTGGATTTGGGTTAGGCAGTATAACAATCGTAATAATGGCGGCATTTGTTGCCGCTCTCTTTGGGATCATGCTAGGGTTCCCTATTCTAAAATTACGCGGAGACTATCTTGCTATTGTTACACTTGGTTTTGGTGAAATTATAAGAATTTTTCTCAACAACTTGAACAGCCCAATTAATTTAACTAATGGACCGCAAGGTATTGGAGGAATTGAACCATTAACAATAATGGGTAATGAGCTATCTAATTCTATTTCATTAAGCTTAATAGACATACCATCTGTTCAACTTCATTACTACTTATTTTTTCTTTTTGCTTTATTGATTGTCATTATCAGCTTTAGATTAGAAAATTCTCGAATTGGAAGAGCTTGGCTTGCAATACGAGAAGATGAAATTGCAGCAAAATCCATGGGAATTAACACTCGAAATATGAAATTATTAGCTTTTGCATTAGGTGCCTCTTTTGGAGGGGTATCTGGGGCGATGTTTGCAGCATTTCAGGGCTTTGTTTCCCCTGAAAGCTTTGTTTTGATGGAAAGCATTATTATTGTTGCAATGGTAGTTTTAGGAGGATTAGGTAATGTTTATGGAGTCATTGTTGGAGCAGTTTTACTATACGCAATTCCAGAAGTTTTAAGATTAGTTGCTAGACCAATTCAAGATGCGATTTTTGGTTTTGAATTAATTGCTCCTGAGGCTCTACGAATGCTACTTTTCGGTACGTCTATGGTTCTTATAATGCTTTACCGTCCTCAAGGAATCTTCCCAAGAATTCCCAGACCAAACGGATAAAAAATGTCAGAGTATTTGCTCAAAATAAAAAATACAAGTAAAAAATTTGGAGGACTAGTTGCATTGAATAATGTAAGCATGAGGATCATGAACAAAAGTATCTCTGGCTTGATTGGTCCAAATGGTGCAGGGAAAACTACTTTATTTAATGTCATAACAGGCTTTGTTACACCTGATTCTGGTTTGTTTACTCTCAATAACAAAAAATACTCGCCTAATTCTATTCATAAAGTTTCTAGGTCAGGAATTTCAAGGACATTTCAAAACATTCGTTTATTTTCTCAAATGACTGCATTAGAAAACGTAATGGTGGGAAGACATTTTCATACTGAAGGAATTCATTCTGGGGTTTTAGGTAGCCTTTTAAGAACTAAAAAATTTAAAAAAAACGAGATTGATATTAAGCAAAGGTCTCTTGAGTTGCTAAAATTAGTTCAGATTCAAGACAAAGCTCATTATGTTTCCAATACTCTCTCATATGGAGATCAAAGAAGGTTAGAAATAGCACGGGCACTGGCAACTCAGCCAGTATTACTTGCACTTGATGAACCAGCGGCTGGAATGAATCCAACAGAGAAAGAGGAATTAAAAAAGTTGTTAATTAATATCAATCGAACTGGAGTTTCGATTTTACTAATAGAGCATGATGTAAAATTAGTAATGGGATTATGCGAAGATGTTCACGTCTTGGATAGAGGACAAATAATTTCTTTTGGTAGTCCAGAAAAAGTTCAAAATGATCCAAAAGTTATTGATGCATATTTAGGTAAATAATTTAAGTTTAATAATGAGTTTCAGCAAACAAAAACCACCAATTTTGGAAGTCAAAAATCTATCCATCAGTTACGGTGGAATTCAAGCCATAAGAAACATAAATTTTTCTATTCTTAATGGAGAAAAAATTTCTTTAATCGGAGCCAATGGTGCGGGAAAATCTACCACTTTAAAAGGGGTTTGTGGTCTTGTTCAACCTACGACTGGCCAGATATTTTTTAACGGACAGAATTTAAGAAAACTTTCTGCCGACCAAAGGTCAAACTTAGGGGTAATTTTAGTACCAGAGGGAAGAGGAATTTTTTCAAGAATGACAGTAATCGAAAATCTACAAATAGGGGCATTTAGTCGCCTCAAAGACGATTTAAAGAGCGTTAACGCAGATATAGAAATACAACTAAATCAATTTCCCAGACTGAAAGAAAGACTAAATCAATTAGCTGGTACTCTTTCTGGAGGAGAACAACAAATGCTTGCCATCAGTAGAGCAATGGTAGGAAAACCAAAGTTGCTTTTACTAGATGAACCCTCTATGGGACTTGCCCCAAAACTTGTAGATCAAATTTTCAACGTAATTAATTCAATAAATGAATTAGGAATTACAATTTTGGTTGTAGAACAAAATGCAAGAAGAGCTATGGAAGTAACTGATAAAACAATAATTATGGAATCCGGTTGCTTAACTCAGATTGATAAGTCTCATAAGCTCATAAATGATCCAAAGGTAAAAGAGGCATACTTGGGTATCTAATATGTTCACAAGTTCATTTATTAATCTATATGAATTCAAACACCATACACCTCGATTGTTAATTGTTGGATATGGAGACATTGGCAAAAGAATATTAAAACAAAAACTTAAATACCCGAAGTCCGAAAAAACTCGCAAACTTTTTTACGATAATTTTAGGGTAACTATTGTTTCTAGGTCTGGGTTGAGTAATTTAGATGAAAACACTACTTCAGTTATAAAAAATAAAAGAATTCTAGAACTCAAGTTAGATTTGGATATAAAGAAAAATATAGAAAAAATTTCAAAAATTTCACCAAATATTATAGTTTTAATTCCTACACAAAATTCCTTGGATGGAACAACTGACCACAGAATGAAAAAATTATGCGCTTCATTAGAAAAAAATCGTAAAGAGATCAAATACAAGGGCGTTTACATCAGTACCACTGGCGTATATGGAAATACTCACGGCAGACTGGTGGATGAAACCCATCTATGTAAACCTACTCAGTTAAGGTCCAAAAGAAGACTTTTCAATGAGAAAATTTTCAAATTGGGTCCTAAATTCCACGTTTTAAGAGTACCAGGTATTTATGCGATAAATAGGCTTCCCATTGAAAGATTAAAAATGAGAAAACCTGCGTTACTTTCGGATGATGATGTTTATACCAACCATATTCATGCAGAGGATTTAGCAAGAATTTGTTTTATTAGTCTTTTTAAAGGCAAACCNACCAGAACCACAAATGCAGTAGACGACTCAAAGATAAAGATGGCTGATTATTTTGATGAAGTTGCTAAAGCATTTAATCTTCCTAAAGTGCCAAGAGTAAGTATAAAAGACATGAATAATTTTGNGGCAGAAAACAAAATTAGCTCGATGATGGCTAGTTTTTTTAAGGAATCCAGATTATTGAAAAATGAGAGATTAAAGANTGAATTAAAGATTTCCTTAGACTTTCCAAATATTGTTGAATTTTTAAGAAAACACTCAGAAAAATAGTGAATTATTCACCGACAAAGGCTCTTTCAATTACATAATCCCCGGGCCGACCTAGACCTGCTGAAATTATAAATCCCTTTTCATTTAAAATCTCTGAAGTCTCTTTAAGCATTGCTGGACTCCCACATATCATGGCTCTATCAAATTTGGGGTCTAATTTAGGCATCTTTGTGTCTCTGAAAATCGAACCATTTTTTATAGCAGTGGTAAGTCTTCCAGTGTGAGTATACGCCTCACGAGTAACAGTTGGATAATAAATAAACTTAGATTTAACCTCCTCACCCAAAAATTCATCCTTAGGGAGCTCAGTTTTCAAATATTGAGCGTAAGCAAGTTCCGCTGCAACCCTAACACCATGAATCAAAATAATTTTTTCAAAACGTTCGTATGTATCAGGATCTCTGATAATACTCATGAACGGTGCTAATCCTGTNCCGGTCGAAAAGAGATATAATCTCTTACCAGGGTTCAAGTCATCTAAGACTAAAGTGCCCACAGATTTTTGACTAATCAATATTGGGTCGCCGGTTTTAATATGCTGTAGTTTAGAAGTTAAAGGACCATTAGGGACTTTTATTGATAGAAATTCTAGGTATTCTTGATAATTTGGACTAACAACACTGTATGCTCTTAAAAGAGGTTTACTTTCCACTTCAAGTCCAATCATGAGAAAGTGACCATTTTTAAAACGTAAACTTTTATCTCTCGTAGTAGTAAATGAAAACAATGTATCAGTCCAATGATGAACATCGATAACTTTTTCTGTATTACAAATTGCCATTTATTTATATTCTATATTTTTATTCGATTAACGCATGATACGTTAAATCAGCTTTAGATATTATATTCAAAGCATTTTCATGAGTACAATTAAGCAACACTGGTGGAGCTACGCCTGCCTCGGCAGCCTCTTTCCATCTCGCGGCACAAACACACCAATTATCACCTGCTTTGAGACCAGGAAAATTAAACTCTGGTCTAGGGCTCGATAAGTCATTTCCCTTGGCTATTGAAAATTGCAAAAAAGGATCGGTGACTTGAACACAAACTGTATGACTACCAAAATCTTCATTGCTGGTATTGCAACAGCCATCCCTATAAAACCCTGTTAATGGATTCAAACTGCAAGGTTGTAAATTCTCACCTAAAACGTTCTTTGCCGACAAATTTGACCTTTTCGAATTTAAAGTTCAAGTAACTAAAGAAGATCGCTTGTCAAACAAGTTCGAATATTAGTCGGTAGTGGATCAACAGCAACCGAATATTCAGGATGATCAACACCAATTGCTAGGGACACACCATATTTCAAAGCAGAAACCATATCTTCATTGAGTTCAAATCTTAAAAAATGCACAGCTGATGTTTTTTCTTCATTTGACCTGTCAAGATCTTCATCAGCAATGCTCCATACCTTNTCACAACCCTCTACCATAACCCAAACTTTATGCTCTATCTCTTTTAAAATTTTTAATTTTTCCCTGCGAACATTTTCATCTGGATATTCGATCATCATTGTGCATTTGAAATTTTTTCCATCAGGAATTAAAGGGTTATATGCTTCTAATTCATCTTGAATTCCGGAGGCGTCAAATGTTTTTTCAATTCTGAGCATTTCCTGAATTTGATAACGAACTGTTTTTTTATCCTCAAAAGTTAAAGTAATGTGGTCACCAAGAGCTACACGCCTATTTTTTTTATGCTTTAAAACCTCTATGCGAAAATCTTTTCGTATTTTAGAATAATGTTCTAAAGACCAAAGTGATTCTTGTTTAAGTTTAATTGTCATTTTTTACCTAGAGTTAAGTTAGCTTATAAATATTACCCTAAATTTGTTCCAAACCATATGCTTTGGCAAGAAGATTAAGGGGGTGGCTTACAGAATAATCTGCATCTATTTCATTAGATTTAATGCCTTGCTCAATGTGATGGCTTGCGAGTTGGCAATCTGATGCAATAACAGCTTTTTTTTCGTTTGCTAAATTTGGATGATCTTTCATTTTTCTAAAAACCGGTCTTCCNATTTTCATGGCNGCCNTATGAAATTCTTTCTTAACNCCCCATGTGCCTGCATGTCCAGAACANCTTTCAACTGTATTTACCGTGGTTCCTGGAATCATTTCTAAGGTTTCTCTAGTTTTTTGACCAACATTTTGAACTCTTAAATGACANCTNACATGATATGAAATATTTCCTAAACTCTCTTTAAAATCTGTATTTAACAAACCATCCTTATTTCTCAACTGAAAATATTCAAATGGGTCATAAATCGCTTTTTGTACTGACATAACATCTTTATCGTTGGGAAACATTAACGGNAATTCTTGTTTAAACATAAGCGTACATGAAGGTATTGGACTAATAATCGCATAACCCTCAGATGCCAATTTGGCTAATTTAACTATGTTTTCCTCTTTTAACTTTGCAACTGAATCTAGGTCGCCTAATTCTAATTTTGGCATTCCACAACATGATTGGTTTTCAACAAGGACAAAAGGTATTTGATTTTGGTTTAATATTTTTACCAAAGCATGTCCAATTCCTGGCTCNTTCCAGTTTACATAACAAGTTGANTAAATAGCGACTTTTCCAAGAGACTTTTTTCCATTACAAACTTCAAAATTATTAGACTTTTGAACTGTCTTTTGAAAAGTTTTGGATGTAAAAGTTGGTAACCAGGCTTCTTTATGTACACCAAAGTATTTATCAGCCAGTACTCGGGTGGTTTTATTTTTTGTCGCGGAATTTACTGCATTAACAATCACTGGAATTGATGCGAGTTTGCCATTTACAGATGTATTAGACAAAGTTTTATCCCTAAGTTTTGTTTTAGTTCCATTTTTAAACTGTATTGCTTTTGCCCTCAACATAGTGTGAGGAAAATCAACATTCCACTCGTGTGGCGGAACATAGGGACACTTGGTCAAATAACANACATCACAAAGGTAGCATTGATCAACAACTTTCCAAAAATTTTTTTTATCAACGCTATCTAATTCACCAGTTTCCCCTTCATCGATTAAATCAAAAAGCGTGGGGAAAGATCCACATAAACTAACGCATCTTCTACAACCATGACAAATATCAAAAATTCTCTCCATTTCGTTAACGCATTGATCTTCATCATAAAAATCTTCTGATTGCCAATCTAATGGGTGACGTGTTGGAGCTTCTAAAGANCCTTCTCTTGATGACATAAATAATTCCCCAAAATTATTTTATTAAAGTGTTTGGATGCCCAGTAGTAAAGAAATAATGGGCATCCAATGACAAAATTACGCGTCGATTGTATCTAAAGCTCTTTTAAACTTATTAGCATGGGACCTTTCAGCCTTAGCAAGAGTTTCAAACCAATCTGCTATTTCATCAAAACCTTCATCCCTAGCATCCTTTGCCATCCCAGGATACATATCAGTGTACTCATGAGTTTCACCTGCGACTGCAGAGGCAAGATTAGACTGAGAGCTACCAATTGGAAGATCCGTAGCCGGGTCCCCAACTTCGGCCAAATAATCTAAATGTCCATGTGCATGACCGGTTTCACCTTCTGCAGTAGAGCGAAACAACATAGCAACCTCAGGATATCCCTCTACATCAGCTTTGTTTGCAAAATATAAGTACCTTCTATTTGCTTGACTTTCTCCTGCAAACGCATCNTTTAAATGTTGATGCGTCTTACTTCCTTTAAGTTCTGACATTTTCTTCTCCTTAAATAAAAAACTACAATATCAATATATTGATAGGTATTAGAAAAGTCCAATTGAAACTTTAAAACTCATTAATTAATATAATCAATCGTCAACAAAAAAACAGGAAATAAGCAATGAATGATCTTTCACAAATAAGAAAAGAGTATCAAAAAGCTAAATTAGATCTGGATTCTATTGATAAGAACCCTTTAGAGTTGATGAAAAAATGGCTTGCAGAGTCCTTCAAGGCGAAAATCCCTGAACCTAATGCAATGATACTTTCTACCACAACCTCTGATAGAAGAGTTACGAGCAGGGTTGTACTTATTAAGAATTTAGATAAAACTGGAATCACATTTTTTACTAATTACAATTCAGCAAAATCACTTGCCATACAAGCTAATCCNTATGTTAGTCTACTTTTCTTCTGGCCTGAACTTGAAAGGCAGATCAGAGTAGAGGGCCTTGCGACAACCTCCTCCGAAAAAGAATCTAATGATTATTATAAAACAAGGCCAACAGAGAGTAAAATCGGCGCATGGTCTTCTCCACAAAGTGAAGAAATCCCATCAAGAGAGTGGCTAGAAAAGCAAGTCAACATAAACAGAGAAAAATTTGGTGAAAACCCCCCACGACCACCTTTTTGGGGTGGTTATAAGGTAACTCCTGAAATATACGAATTTTGGCAGGGAAGAGCAAGTAGATTACATGATAGGATTTGTTTTTATTCAAATCATANTAAAACTTCAAATTGGACTATAAGAAGACTCGCACCCTNAAATTGTATTTATTCTTTTAAAAAACCAGGGTATCTATCTTTAATTTTATTTATTTTTGGTGCAATGACAACTGAGCAGTAAGTATTATTTTGATTTTTATTGAAATAATTTTCATGATAATTTTCAGCAGGCCAAAAAGTCTTTGCTGTTACTCCAGATCTCCCCGACCAATCCTCGAAACTTAACGATAAAACCTCAGTAACTGGTTTTGTACTAAATATGTTGGAGTTACTTATTTTTTTTAAAAATAAATGTACATCATAAAAATGCTCTTTTTGAACAAATATTGTGGACCGATATTGGGTCCCCACATCTGCTCCCTGCCTATTGAGAGTTGTCGGATCATGGATTGAAAAAAAAATATCCAGAAGATCTGAAAGAGAAATCACACTAGAATCATACTGGACTCTTACTACTTCGGCATGGCCGGTTTGTCCAGAACATACCATTTCATAGGTTGGATTNTTTATATGACCACCCATGTAACCNGGTNTAACATTTTGTACACCTTTTAATAGAGCAAAAGGCGCCTCAATACACCAAAAACAACCACCACCAAAAAAAACAGTTTCCATAATATTTTAATGAGTATTACAAAAAGTAAATTGCTTATGAAAAAAAGACAAGAAAAAAAAATTCAAATTGTGTGATATTGGAATTTAAAATATTAAAAATTTTTTCAATGATTAAAATTCCTAAATCACCTNTTTATTTTATATTAAAATTAATTATGGTTCTTTTGGCAGCGGGTATTGGGCTTTACACCGGTTTTGCAAAGTCNAATTCAAAACTTGTAGTCAGTGATAACCATGCACAATTAGAATTTTCCAAGCCTATTAAATCAATAGANCTCAAACTTTTTCNCTCATCCAACACTACTATAATCACCTAATTTTTTTAAGAAATGAAATCCTGCGAACTATGTGAAATGAAAACAGAGAATATAGTATGGCAAGACAAATTGTGCCGCNTTATTATTGCAAAAGATAAAAATCTTTACGGAGTACACAGAATAATCTGGAATGATCACGTCAGTGAGTTGAGCTTTCTATCAAAAATAAATCGACACCATCTGTTCACTCAACTGATTGAAGCAGAAAAATATATTTTAAAAAAATTTCAACCCCATAAAATCAATATCGCTAGTTTTGGAAATATGGTACCTCATCTTCACTGGCACATTATTCCTCGATGGAAAACTGATCCATGGTGGCCTAATACCATCTGGAATGATATACAAATGCCTCAATGGTCAACCTTAGCAAATAGTCTAGACCCTTCATCCAGTGATTTAATTTGTATCGGAGACTGGAACAACCTCAAAAGTTACGTCCAATNAATAAGAAATAGCGAATTTGCTGTAGAAAAAAAATCTTGCTCTAATAATTATGAAGACGAACTAGATTTTATAAGCCGTCATATAGTAATTAAGGTTAAAAATAAGCCAATTGCTACCGGAAAGTTACACCCCAGCGGCAAAATCGATAAAATTATAGTTCTGGAGAACTATAAACACCGAGAGTATGAAAGATTAATTTTAAAAAAAATAATTACAGAAGCAAAAATTAAAAAACTGACAAAAGTTTTTATTCATCGTAAAGCTTCTGAGGGTGATTATTACAAACAAGAAGGATTTGTTAACCAGAGCACAGAATCTACTGAAATAAATCAAAACTACCATACATTTGTTAAAAATATTTATAGTTGAACACTGGCTTTCTCTAACCTGTTGTTTATCGCCTCCCATTCTGCATTTTTAGGCGGTGACTCAAAAAAAATACATTCATATTTTTTTCTATCTAACTCATTTAGTTTTAAATATAATTGTTTTGCATAGTCAACTGCATTATCAGGCGCAATTTCTTGATTTAAGCAAGATGAAATCTCTGTAAATGACTTAAATCCCCAATAAAAAAATTTTTTATTACTAACATTTTTCATTAAAAGTTCACCTAGTCTTTTTACCAGCTCTGGATAAACCATGACGTATAAAGGTGTTTTAGGGCAGTAGTGTCTTTTTGTTGAGCCAGAAACCAATGGGGTAGATTTGTTTAACTCCGTTTCTTGAATATTTAGTCCTAATGATTTTTGAATATTATTTCTTGTGATGCTACCGGGCCTTAGGATGGCTAATCGCTTCGAAGAAAAATCGATAATAGTGCTCTCAACCCCATAAGAACACCCATTACCTTCAAGAATTAAGTCAGAAGTGGTTAAATTTTTTCCTATTGCAGCTCTTACATCTGAATAACTAGTGTTGCTCAACGAACCATAAATATTTGCCGATGGAGCAGCTACATAACCACTTCCACTGTGAGCAAATTCTTTAAGTAAAGTCTGTGCAGTTATGTTTGAAGGTATCCTCACGGCAACTGTATCGTACCCAGCAGTCACACACTCAGGAAGTATATTATTTTTTTTAAAAACTAATGTCATTGGTCCTGGCCAGAATTTATTAGCAAAATCATCTGCTTGTTTTGGCCAATTAATTACAATTTTTTTTGCTAAATAAATTGACGATACATGAACAATTAATGGATGATTTCTTGGACGTTTTTTTACTTGAAAAATACGTTCAGCCGCTCTGGAATTCATGGCATCCGCACCCAATCCGTAAACAGTCTCAGTAGGAAAAGCTACTAGTCCGCCATCACAAAGAATCTTTACAGCCTTAGAAATACTATTATTTGAATTCAAAAAAAACCCTAAAGTGTTTAATCATTAGTGTGGTCAGAAAAAATTTCAGTAAGGTGTCCCATTTTTCTTCCGAGTCGTGGAGTGTTTTTTCCATACAAATAAATAGTAACGCCAGATTTTTTATACAATTCCCAATTTGGCTCAACTATCTTTTTACTTTTTAAATCCTCAAACCACAAATCTCCCATAAGATTTTTTATTTTAGCGGGATATTTCAATATAGTTGAACCGAGTGACATAGATGTGGAAACTCTTACTTGTTGCTCAAACTGACTACAAATGGATGCTTCTATTGTTTGGTGTCCACTATTATGTGGTCTAGGTGCTAGTTCATTAACGAAGAGCTGATTTCCTGACAAGAAAAACTCAATACATAAAACACCACAATAGTTCATTCCTTGAATGATCTTTATAGCATAGGAAAAAATTTGGTCTTTTATGACTGGAGAAACATTTCCAGGCATCATGCTGGTATCCAAAATACCTTTTTTATGATAATTCTCTGCTACCGGATAGCTGACAACTTTTCCAGAGAAATCTCTGACTAAAATAATCGAAAGTTCTTTAGTAAGCTCGAGTTTTTTTTCTAAAACACAAGGAACATTTCCAATATCGTACAAAGCCTCTAAAAGATTCTTTTTTGTTTTAATATCAACTTGCCCCTTCCCATCGTAACCAAATTTGGCTGTCTTTAAAATGCTGGGAGGAAGATTTTCAGGAATTTTTTTTAAGTCTAATTTAGTTTCAATTTTATAATAAGGGCCAATTGGAATACCTAAATTAGAAATAAAATTCTTTTCTTTAATTCGGTCTTGACAAATAGAAACACAGTCAGCTGATGGCCTGACAGGTCCATAACTAGTGAGAAAATTTAAACTTTCAACTGGAACATTCTCAGTTTCAACAGTGAATGTATCGCTATTTTCAGCGAATAATTTTAATTTATCTTTATCCGAATAATCCCCAACAACAAGATCGTCACATATTTTGCTGGCTGGGCAATTTTGCTCACTATCCAAAACAGTTACTTTATGCTTTAGTTTGTGAGCAGCTTCGATCATCATAAGACCTAATTGTCCACCTCCAAGAAGCCCAATATTCAAGAATCACCCAAATTTAAGTTCATAGATTTTGCTATTTTTGTTTGTTTTTCTCTATACAAATCAAGTTTTTCTCTAAGGTAATCATCAGTTACAGACAGTATCGAAATTACGTGTAACGCGGCATTAATAGCACCAGGTTTTCCAATTGCAAAAGTGGCAACAGGGATTCCTTTNGGCATTTGAACAATCGAGTATAACGAATCCTCTCCATTCAAATGTTTAGACGGAATTGGTACCCCAAAAATAGGTACAGTAGTTTTTGCTGCCAACATTCCTGGCAAATGTGCAGCTCCGCCTGCCCCAGCAACTATAGCTTTTATCCCCCTAAAAAGAGCATCATCTGCAAATTCGTATAAATCATCAGGCATTCGATGAGCAGATAAAACTCTATACTCAAATGAAATATCAAANTCTTTAAAAACTTCTACGGCTAAAGACATTATCTCCCAATCTGACTCTGAACCCATGACCACGCTTACCTTAGGCCTTGTTTCGCCGGTTATTAAACTAAATATTTTTCTGTATCTTTTTGATAATTGCAGAACTATTTTCTTAGGTAAGTTTGGTAAATTTGATGATTTTTTATCCCAACCCGTTTCTAAAAAATAATTTCTTACAAATTGCTTGTCTAAATTGGTAATGTTTTTTTTAGGTGAAGATGCATCCATAAAAAGATACCTAGAGGAATCCGGTGTAAGTACTTCATCAATAAGGATTACCTCATTATTGCTATTTAATCCAAACTCAAATTTTGTATCAACCAATGTTATATTCTGTTTGATAAGAAATTCATATGCTTCAGCATATAATTTCAAACTGACGGTTTTAATGCGCTCCATTAATTCTGATCCTAATTCCTCTTGGGAATCTTCAAAAGATATATTTTCATCTTTCCCACCTAATGCCGCTTTTCTGGCAGGAGTAAAAATGGGGTTTTCTAATTTATCTCCCTCATGTAAGCCCTCAGGNAATTGCAAACCACATACTCTTCTATCATTTTGGGAATACTCACTCCAAGCAGAACCACTAATGAAACCTCTAACAACAGCTTCGATTGGCACAGGAGTAAGTTTTTTTGCAACAACCGCCCTGTCGAGNACTTCACCAATCTCACTTTTCTCTACAAAGTTTTCAGGACTTTCACCAGTTAAGTGGTTGGGGATAGTTTTCGCAAATTTCTTCATCCAAAAAATTGAAAGCTTATTNAGTAGAATCCCCTTGTCGGGAACAGGATTTGGAACGATATAATCAAAAGCTGATAAACGGTCAGTAGTTACAATAAGAATCCTACTATCATCTAAGTTATAAATATCCCTCACTTTCCCTTTATTAGTCATTTTCAAAGACGTTATTTTGGAGTTGAAAATTGCCATNTTATTTATTTTTTAATTGTTNACAAACTTAGCTGACTTGAGGTTTTAATTGGAGAAGCAGAAACTTTCACTATCTTCATAGTATTTGTTCCACCTGATTGTCCAATAGGTTCGCCAATCGTAACGACTATTAAATCTCCAACTGAAACCACTCCTTGATCGACTAATCTTTGCTCCGAAAATTTAATTAAAGCTTCTCTGTCACTTAATTCGTACTCTAAAAAAATTGGTTCAACCGCTCTNTAAAGTGACATTCTCTTTCTACTTTTTTCATCTGGTGTGAAAGCATAAATTGGCACCTTAGAATTTAATCTAGAAATCCACAAAGCAGTCGAGCCCGATTGAGTAAATGAGACTATTGCTTTGATTTTTAAATGACGAGCAACAAATAATGAAGCCATTGCAATTGATTGATCAATACGCTCAAAAGTTCTGTTTAGAAAATGACTATCAAGTGTTCCTTCAATAAATTTCTCTGCTTCTATACAAATCCTTGACATAGTCTCAACAGTTCTTATTGGGTATTTACCAGTTGCTGTTTCAGCTGATAACATTACGGCGTCAGTTCCGTCCAATACAGCATTAGCAACATCAGAAACCTCTGCGCGCGTAGGGACCGGAGATGCAATCATAGATTCCATCATTTGCGTAGCGGTAATTGCTAACCTGTTACTATCACGGGACATTTTGATCATTTTTTTTTGTAAAGCCGGGACAGCAGCATCACCAACTTCAGTTGCTAAATCCCCTCTAGCAACCATCAGACCATTGGAAACTTCGAGAATTTTTTGCAGATTTTCAATTGCCTCAATTCTTTCAATTTTGGCAATTGTCCAAGCTTTGCTTCCTGCGGCATTCAACAATCTACGAGCTTCTATCATGTCTTCTGCAGATTTTGGAAAAGATACTGCAAGATAATCTGCTCCAATTGCAGCTGCTGTTAGGATATCTTCTCTATCTTTATGAGTTAGAGCAGGGGCGGACAAACCACCACCTTGCCTATTAATCCCTTTGCGATCAGATAATATTCCTCCATGCACAACAGTGCAATCAACTGTAGTTTTTGTTACAGATTTAACTCGCATTGATACCTGCCCATCATTTAGTAACAAAATATCATCTTTATCTACATCTTTGACTAGTTCTTTATAATCTAATCCCACCCGAGACTCGTCACCAAATTCACACTCTGTATCAAAAGAGAAAGANTGACCAACTTTTAGNTCAACTTGCCCNTTTTCAAACTTTCCTACTCTTATTTTTGGTCCTTGAAGATCAACCAAAACTCCAACATCTTTACTTAAGCGACTTGCTGTTTCATGAACCAAAGCAGCTTTTTTAATATGGTCCTCAGAGGAACCATGTGAAAAATTCATTCTCACCACATCAACTCCAGCCGAAATTAATTTTTCTATNACNTGAGCTGAATTTGTTGAAGGNCCAAGAGTAGCTACTATTTTTGTAGATTTTACACATACACTCATGACTTTTCTCTTTTATTTGATAGAGAAGTGACTGCCGGCAAGTCTATTCCTTGTAGATATTCCAAAAAAGCTCCCCCACCTGTGGAAATATAATCAATGTTGTTCAATACACCAAATTTACTGGCAGCTGAAACCGTATCTCCTCCCCCAATTGCAGAGTAACCAGAGCTGGAGGCAACTGCTTTTGCTAAACATTTAGTTCCATGTGAAAAATCATCTATTTCAAACAAACCAACTGGGCCATTCCAAATAATAGTCTTTGCTTCAGTAATCAAATCCTCAAACATTATCGAAGTTTTTAGACCGATATCAACAATCATCTCATTCTTATAAATGTTGTTAATAGATGCTTGTCTTGAGCAGCTACCATTAACTGGATTTTCCGTAACAACAACATCACTAGGAATACAAATTTTACCACCTCCATTTGACGATACATTAATCAAATTGACAGCAACTTCAATGAGATCATTTTCAACAATTGACTTTCCAATCTCAAAACCTTTGGCTTTGAGAAAAGTGTTTGCTATTCCACCTCCCACTATCAAAAAATCAACTTTTTTTAACAGAGATACCAATAACTCAAGTTTAGTTGAAATTTTTGAACCTCCAACTATTGCAACAAAAGGACTTTTGGGATTTTCGTATATTTTTTTTAACCCATTTAACTCCGCAGCCATTAAAAAACCTGCACATGACTCTTTTGCTTGTATTGCTAAACCGTAAGTAGTTGCCTCAGCTCTATGAGCTGTTCCAAAAGCATCATTGACGTAAACATCACATAAATTTGCCATTTTTTTTACTAAAGACTTATCGTTGTTTTTTTCTCCAACGTTACAACGGCAATTTTCAAGTAAGAAAATTTCATCTTTTCGTAACTCAAAATGATCATTAACCCAATTTTTAACTAAATATACAGGCTTATTTGTAAGTTCAGACATCCTTTGTTGTACAACCTCGAGTGAGAATTTTTTATTTAAAGAGCCTTCATTTGGTCTTCCTAAGTGAGAGGTAACCATAACAAAAGCCTCTTGCTGAAGAGCATGAAAAATTGTTGGCAAAGCAGCCTTTATGCGAGTGTCATCAGTAATATTTCCATCTTTATCGACGGGAATATTGAGATCTGCCCTTATAAATACTCTCTTGCCCTGTAAATTAAGATCAGAAATATTTTGAAAAGACATTAAAAATTTAATTTCTAAAGAGTGTCTGCTAACTTAAGAGCAGTATCAATCATGCGATTTGAGAATCCCCACTCATTATCATACCAAGATAAAACTTTAACCAATTTACCATCTCGTGAGACTCTAGTTTGCGTGGAGTCAAAAACACTGGATCTGGAGTCATGATTAAAATCAATAGATACTAAAGGCATAGAACTATACCCCATAATTCCCTTTAGTTGATCGGAATTAGTAGCATTTTTAACAATACCATTTATCTCTTCGACAGATGTTTGTTTAGCAGCGACAAAAGTTAAATCGATAACTGATACGTTTGCAGTAGGAACTCTCATTGCAAAACCATCCAAGCGTCCCTCTAACTCAGGTAGAACTGAACCTACAGCCAATGCTGCGCCAGTTTTAGTAGGTATCATTGAGAGTGTTGCAGATCTGGCTCTCCTGACATCTGGATGATAACTATCAATTAATATTTGATCATTTGTGTAGGAGTGAATCGTAGTCATTAAACCAGATTCAATTCCAATTTTATCATTCAAGCACTGAGCAATCGGCGCTAAACAATTTGTTGTACAGGAGGCATTTGAGACCACAACATGCTCTTTTTTAAGCTGATTATGATTAACTCCATAAACAATAGTTGCGTCAGCCTTAGCACCTGGTGCAGAAATTAGTATTTTCTTTGCTCCGGCTTTAACATGTTCCATTGCACGTTCTCTTTGCGTAAATAGTCCGGTGCATTCAAGAACAATATCAATATCTAAATCTAACCATGGTAGTGAACTGGGGTCTCGTTCTGAAAACATTTTAATTTTAGTTGTGTTGACAATCATATCAGTACCATTAAGTGAGACATCTCCTTTGAANGGCCCATGAACTGAATCAAATTTGGTCAAATGACAATTAATTTCTGGACTTCCCAAATCATTGATCGCCTTAATTTCAAGAGGGGGAGTAGATGCATCCCTCTCAAAATTTGCGCGGAGAATTGCTTTTCCAATGCGACCAAAACCATTTATGGCAACTTTTAAAGCCATTAACTTACCCCCTTTATTTTTATTTNAATTCCAAGTACCGCCGAGACTGTTTNNNTAACAGATTTAACAGTAAATCCAAAATGTTCAAAAACATCTTTTGCAGGAGCAGACTCTCCAAACTTATCTACTCCCAAAACTGCGTCAGGCTGATATTTCCACCAAAAATCAGTCACCCCAGCTTCAATTACAACTTTTGGAATTTGGCTTGGTAAAACTGATTCTTTGTAACTGGTTTTTTGTTTATCAAATACACTAGTTGACGGAATTGAAACCACTCTTGCTNTTATTCCAAAATTTGATAATTCTGCCGCACTTTTAACTGCCAGGCCCACCTCTGATCCAGTTGAAATTAAAATGATTTGAGGGTTATTTACATCACTTAAAGTGTATCCTCCTCTTGAAATCCGATTTGCAAGTTCCATTTTTTTTACGGCAGGATCTAAACTTTGCCTTGAAAACAATAATGCTGTTGGGCCAGTATTGCAAAGTATAGCTTCTTTCCAAGCAATAGCGGTTTCAATTGGATCACATGGACGCCAAACGTTTAAATTTGGAATTAACCTCAAAGAACTTATATGTTCAACTGCTTGATGAGTTGGTCCATCCTCTCCTAATCCAATTGAATCATGAGTAAAAACGAATATTACTCTCTTTCTCATCATAGCAGCCATTCTTATAGCATTTCTTCCATAATCAGAAAAAGTCAAAAAAGTTCCGTTGTAAGGGACAAAACCACCGTGTAATGAAATTCCATTACATATAGAAAACATTCCAAACTCTCTTACGCCAAAGTTAATGTGTCTTCCACTAATCAATTTACCTGAACCAATTAACCTAACAGGCTCGGATCCTTCCCACTGAGTTAGATTACTTCCAGTCAAATCAGCGGAACCTCCCAATAAAAAATCAAAACGGGGGCCCAAAAAGTTCAAAACTTTTTGGGAAGATTTGCGAGTAGCAATATTTGGTTGATTTTTTAAAAATTGATTTATTAGAACATTAACTTCGTTATTAAGCTTTAATTTATCTACNTTACCAGAACAACGATCAATCAACCTTTGAGCTTTTTGTGGATACTCTGCTTTGTATGATTCAAAAAGATGATTCCATGCATCTTGCCTGGCTTGACCGAGAGTGCGAGCATTCCATGCTGTCATGATTTCTTTAGGTATCTCAAAAGAGGTGTTTTCCCAGTCACAAGANGACTTTAAAGCATTCAATTCTTCAGTTCCTAAAGCCTCTCCATGAGCTTTAGCAGTCCCCTCTTTTTTTGGTGCTCCTTTTCCAATAATTGTTTTACAAATTATGAGAGTTGGGGCAAATTTATTTTCATCTCTGGACTTATGATTATTGATTGCCTGGTTTAAAGCACATGTAATTTCATCAATATTGTGGCCNTCTACAGGACCTATTACATTCCAGCCATAACCTTCAAAACGTTTTTTTATATCTTCTTTAAACCATGGATCGATTTGACCATCAATTGAAATATTATTACTGTCATAAAAACATATTAGTTTGGATAATTTTAAAACTCCCGCTAATGAACAAACTTCATGGCTAACACCTTCCATAAGACAACCATCACCTAAAAAAACATAAGTAAAATGATCTATTATTGGATACCCAGGTCTATTAAATTCCGAACTAAGCATCTTTTCAGCTAGCGCCATTCCAACACCATTAGCCAATCCTTGCCCTAGAGGGCCAGTGGTTGTCTCAACACCAGGGGTGATGTCAACTTCAGGATGCCCAGGAGTTTTTGAACCTAGTTTTCTAAATTTCTTAAGATCATCGATGGACAAGTCATACCCAGTAAGGTGTAGTAGAGAATAAATTAACATTGAACCATGACCGTTCGATAGTACAAATCTATCTCTATTAACCCAATTTGGATCCAAAGGGTTATGTTTTAATTTGCTACTCCATAATGCTACTGCTATTTCAGCCATTCCTAATGGCATGCCAGGATGACCAGATTTGGCATTCTCAACAGTTTCAGCTGCCAAAATTCTTAATGCGTTGGCTAGTTTAGATGATTCAATCCCGTTAATGGAATGCTCATCAGAAATTTTGAAAGATTGTTCATGTTTCATTAAATCAACCTAATCTGTTTTATGTTAAAAGTTTATTAAAAATCAATATTCAACTAAAGTTTACGAATCAGGTGGAAAAAGGAAGAAAATGACTATCACTTTATTTGTAGATTAATTTTTACTATATTCAAATTATAAGTAAAAAAAAGGAGAGTTAATTGATACCTCGCTTACTATTTTCAAACTTAAGTGAAAAAAATAATATATTAGACAAAAAACAAAAACATTATTTAAAAAATGTATTNAGACTAAAGACTGGGGATGAATTTATATTATTCAATGGTAAAGGTCTTGAAGCTATTGTTAATTTTATCATTGATAAAAATGGAAATGTATCGTTTGACATTAAAAATTTCATAAAAATTGATCGAGAAGCCGCTATTCGTATAACGGTAGCTCAAGCTTTGTGCTTATCAAGCAAAATGGACTTTGTAATTCAAAAATCGACTGAACTTGGAGCAGCTTTTATACAACCGATTTCAACGAGTAGAAGTTTAATCAAATTCAATACAAAAAAGGTTCATGAAAAAATAGCTCGATGGCAAAGAATCGCTGATTCAGCCAGTGCCCAATGCGGAAGAAATGTTCAACCAAAAGTGCTGAGTCCACTNGATTGGAAAGATTTTATAAAAAACACGAATAAAAAAAATCCAAATTCTTACAAATGGTTACTTGACCCTTTCTCAAATTATTCTATTTCTGAATCAAAACTAGATTTAAAAAAAGATTTAATTGTTTCAATTGGACCTGAGGCAGGATTTTCGGATGAAGAGGAAAAAATAGCGTTAGAAAACAATTTCCAACCTATCAGATGCGGAAAGAGAATTTTAAGAACAGAAACTGCCTCAGTCGTAGCACTCTCAATAATCAACAACAAATTAGAGGAAATGACATAAATTAAAACCTCCTAATTAATGTTTTTAGTTATTGACGAGATTCTTGATCGCATAGTGAACACTTTTTGNGGATACGAACTTTTACCATTAGCGCCGACTCCTACGTATCTCAATAATGCGGTGTTAAGTGAAGAATGTGCATCAAGATATTCTTTCAAAATTTGCGCTCCAACCATAATATTGATTTCATATGAAAGTGCTGGATTTATTTCATCAAATTTTTGAAGTTTTTCTTGATGATATTTTGGCATTATTTGCATTAAACCTTGAGCACCAGCACCACTTTCAGCAAAAGGATTGAAGCTTGACTCTATTGCAATGATGGCCAAAATTAAGTTAGGGTCTAATTCATATTTTTTTGCTGCCAAATGAGAAATTTCCACAATTTTATCCACTGCCGTTTCTGCCACTCTATACTTTTTAGAAAGCCACTTAGACACCATCCTTTTCTTGAGTTTTGTTAATTCTTCGTCACGATTAATACTNTCAATTTTATCTTTATTTTTTGGAGTGCTTGTAATTATGTTGCCCCAAGTTTCAATTCTTTTTAAGCCGTGTTCAGACAAGAATGTAGAAAATCCAATGATAAGAAAAATAAAAAATAAAACCATATTTGACGGATAAAAAAAATTTTTAACTTTCATAGATATTTTCTATTTAATTGAATTATTGTTCCTGATATACCCACTCAACAAGTTTGTCCATGGTTTGCTTTGCTTTTTCCGCATATTTACTATTTACTAAAATTGTAACCGCAAACCAATTTTTTCGTGCCGTTCTAATGTAACCACTATAAGCCTGAACACCTCTGAGACTTCCAGTTTTAAGCCAAGCATTACCTACTACTGATTTATTTTTAAATCTTTGGCTGACCGTTCCTTCTTGTCCCACTTTTGGCAATGTATTTAACCACTCGAGTGAATGAGAATCTGTCAGTGCATCAATTAATAAATAAGTTAAACTACTTGATGAAATTCTTACTTTTCTACTTAACCCAGAACCATTATGAATAATGAGTTTAGGAAAAACAAAATCTCTTCCAACTAACCATTCCTCAATTACCTCTCGGGACCTACTAATCGAAGCTGGATAGTTGGACCTAGCGGAAAGGTTTAAAAAAAGAGTTCGAGCCATGGGATTATTGCTCATTGTATTAATATCTTTTATTAAACTAATTAACGGCCTAGGAGACTTCCACTTAAGTAACACTTTAGAGTTTTTTGGATTTTTCCCTCTTAATGCTGATCCACTAATTTTTCCTCCAGCTTTAATCCATGCTTTTTTAAAAACCGAAAATCCAAATTGATAATGATTCATCAAACTGACATAAAAACTGTATTTTTTACATTTATCTCCAATTTTTCCAAATACTCTTAACGATTTATCAGTCAAAGAAGTAGTAATCATATTTCTATAACAACCTCCTTTAACTCCAACAAGCTTTTTTGTTACTTTTATTCCTGCTAACTCAGGTTTAAGTTCAATATAAAATCTACCTCTTTTTAAATTTTTAATAGTCAATTCTGAAGCTTTAAAATTTACCATTGCCGCGTTTGGGCCTACATTGTAGGGCTTCATTGGCTGGCCATCAAAACTTGATGGGTTTACTTCAGGATTATCAAACAGGTAGTCATCAACAATCCAATCACCTCTAATTTCGTTTAATCCTAGAGCCCTTAATTGATATACGATTTGCTCTATGTCTTCAATAACCAACTTAGGATCACCACCACCAATAAAAAAAATATCCCCATACAAAACTCCTTGAATTATTTTCCCATTGGTTGCTAGTGTTGTTTCAAAACGATGGTTTTTTCCTATCAAATCATATGCAACTCTTGTTGTTAAAAGCTTAATTGTGGAGGCCGGGTTAAATGATAGAGTTTGATTTAAGCCAAAGCTTTTTGTGTTTGTATCGATAGGATATATTGTTGTCGGAATTTGAACTATTGAAATTCCAATTGATTTGTTTGAAATTCCTATTTTTTCAAAATCCTGTACAAATTCATTAAAGTCCTTACTTTCCAATGGCTTGAAAATTAGACAAATTAACAAAACAAATGTATTTAACAGGTATTTAATAAAAATCCAGTACATTCTTTTATTATTGAATACTTTTTAATAAAATATATTTGTCAAAAAAAATTAAATGTTAGACTTCAAATTCATTGTTAAATGTATTAATTACGACATAATAAGTTTATTTCGGTTTCAGGGTTTTGCCTACTCGAAGTATAAAATACTATGTTTATGATTAGAGTTTCTGTTTAAAGGAGAATTTAAGTGGCACTTGAGAAAAATGAAAACTTTTTTGAACTCACAGATGAAAGCGATAGAGCCTCTGCTATTGAGGCTCAATTTAATGAGGATGCGCTTGAAGTAGCAAGNAGAAGAACTGCCCCGGAGACAGANCCAGATTTNGACGGTGTGCATTGCATTGAGTGTGNAGAGGNGATCCCCGCTGCNAGANTAAAGTTAGGGAAAATTCGTTGCATCGAATGCCAAACAGCNATTGAAAAGCAAGGAAAGTTCTTTGCCCCGTCCTAATTTTTAGGTCAATATCAATTTTTAAGTGTTTTTTTCTATTTGCCCCTTGTTTTTTCTCGCATAGTACCTAACCTAATATTTAGCACTCTATAATTACGAGTGCTAATATTTTATTAACTTTTTTTTTGGAGCGTGTTTT
>NHFB01000009.1 GCA_002170285.1 Betaproteobacteria bacterium TMED100 | reverse complement strand
TTAGAAGAAAAAAATATACTTAAAGAAAAAGGCCAAAGAGAAGTATTTTGTGGTTTGACTGGGATAGTTTGGCTTCATAGAAAAATCCAAGATGCTTTTTTTCTTGTTGTTGGCTCAAGGACTTGTGCTCATTTAATCCAATCCGCAGCAGGCGTAATGATATTTGCAGAACCACGTTTTGCGACGGCCATAATTGATGACAAAGACCTAGCTGGCCTCGCTGATGCTAACGAAGAACTTGACAAAGTAGTATCTCAGTTACTGTCTAGAAGACCAGATATTAAGTTGCTTTTTCTTGTTGGTTCATGTCCTTCTGAGGTTATTAAATTAGATCTATCGAATGCAGCAGCTAGGCTGTGTAAAAAATATTTACCAGATGTTAAGGTATTAAATTATTCCGGCAGTGGAATTGAAACAACTTTCACTCAAGGGGAAGATGCATGCTTGAGATCTTTAGTCCCGGAAATGCCAAAAGTTGATAATCAGGTCAACAAAAAACTTCTAATAGTTGGAACTTTGGCTGATGTTATTGAAGATCAATTTTCAAGGTTGTTTAAAAAGATTGGTATAGAAGATTTTGCTTTTTTTCCTCCAAGAGCTTCATCAAATTTACCAGAAATAGGTCCCAACACTGTTTTTCTATTGGCACAACCTTTTCTGGCAGAAACTGCACTAGAGCTAGAAAAAGCTGGTGGCAAACATATTCCTGCTATGTTTCCCTTTGGAGTAGAAGGCAGTTACGACTGGTTTTTAACTGCTGCAAATGAATTTGGTATCAGTGAATCCAAAGTTAAAGCTGAACTTCAACCTTATATAAACCGAGCAAAACATGCTGTAGATAAAAGTTTGGAGCTTTTGAATGGTAAGTCAGTTTTCTTCTTTCCAGACTCACAATTGGAAATTCCACTGGCAAGGTTTTTGCAAAATGAATTAGGAATGGACCTGTTGGAGGTTGGAACACCTTATATTCATAAAAAGCATGTAAATAAAGAGATTTCAAAAATATCAAGTAATGTTCAAATTTCTGAGGGACAAGATGTTGAAAGGCAACTTGACAGGTGCACAAATGCAAAACCGGATTTAATAGTATGTGGCCTTGGTTTGGCTAATCCTTTAGAGGCCAAGGGTTTTACGACCAAATGGGCAATTGAACTTGTTTTTTCTCCCATACATGGATTTGATCAAGCCGGAGATTTAGCTGAGCTATTCGCTAGACCACTCAATAGAAGAAATAAACTAGAGGACTTAAACCATAGTGGTCAATTTATTGAGGATTTGAAATGAAATTGACAGTTTGGACATATGAAGGTCCTCCTCATGTAGGAGCTATGCGAATAGCTACTGCCATGAAAGATGTTCATTATGTTTTACACGCTCCTCAAGGTGATACTTATGCCGATTTACTTTTTACAATGATTGAAAGGCTAAAGGAAAGGCCTCCAGTTACTTACACGACTTTTCAGGCAAGAGATCTTGGTGGTGACACCGCAGAATTATTTAAGTCAGCTGCTAAGAATGCATTTGAACGATTTAAACCTAGTGCTCTTTTAGTGGGTTCTTCTTGCACAGCAGAGTTAATTCAAGATGATCCAGGAGGTTTGGCTGAGGCAATCGGTTTACCAGTTCCTGTGATTCCTTTGGAATTACCCGCATATCAAAAAAAAGAAAATTGGGGGGCTTCTGAAACCTTTTACCAATTGGTTAGAACATTTGCTTCTCAGACAGAGGAAAAACCTGCGAAAGTCACAAAACCTATTTGCAATATCTTAGGACCAACTGCTTTGGGCTTCAGACATAGGGATGATATTGAAGAAATTACAAAGTTATTAAATTTTTTAGGTATAGAAATAAACGTAATCGCCCCTCTTGGCGCATCAGTTTTAGATTTAAAAAATTTAAATCAAGCCAAATTTAACGTAGTTTTGTATCCAGAAATAGCAAACTCATCAGCATTGTGGCTTCAAAAGAAATTTGGACAGCCTTTCACTAAATCTCTTCCATATGGGGCAATTGGAACAAATGAATTCGTTACTGAAGTGTTGGGATTAGCTGAGATTTCTAACCCTGAGGTAACTGCACAAAAAATCTCCAAATTGTTTAATAGATCTGCCTGGTACTCCAGTTCGGTGGATTCAAATTATTTGACCAATAAGCGTGTATTTATTTTTGGTGATGGAAGCCATGTTTTGGCAGCAAAAAAAGTTGCCATTAAGGAATTTGGTTTTTCAGTAGTAGGTATTGGTACTTATAGTCGCGAGTTAGCAAGAGAGGTCAGAGCTTCTGCTGAAGAGTCAGGTCTAAAAGCATTAATAACTGATGATTATTTAGATGTTGAAAAAGCGATTGAAGAAACCCAGCCTGAACTCATACTAGGTACGCAGATGGAAAGACATATTGCAAAGCGATTGGGTATAGGGTGTGCTGTGATTTCAGCACCCATGCATGTTCAGGACTTCCCATCTCGTTATTCTCCTCAAATGGGATATGAGGGAGCCAATGTTCTTTTTGACTCATGGATTCATCCATTAATGATGGGTTTGGAAGAGCATCTTTTAAACATGTTTAGAGAAGATTTCGAATTTAAAGATGATGCCACTCCATCTCACCTGAGTCATGAGACTTTAAGTGAGAAAGTGGATGAAGATAATACTAAAAATGCTGANAATACTGTTTTAAAAACTGACGGAAATGAAATTTTTTGGGAAAAAGAAGCTGAAGAGGAATTAAAAAAAATNCCTTTTTTTGTTAGAGGAAAGGCCAAAAGAAATACAGAGAGTTTTGCAAANTCACAAGGGTTCACACGTATTTCANTTGAAACTTTATATGATGCCAAGGCTTATCATGCCAGGTAGAAAGGTAAATTATGGGCGGTAGACCACAAACTTTAAAGGCCGTTGAAGATAAAACTTGTTTTCGTGTGGCCATTGTGACTATGGACACGCATCTGAACACGGCCGCTTTCAAAGCAAATAAAATCCTTAGAAATGAAATTCCGGGATTAAATTTGCAAATGTTTGCAGCATCTGAATACGCAAGTGAGCCAACAAAATTAACTGCTTGTTTGGATGGGATTAAAAAAGCAGACATAGTTGTAGTTTCAATGCTTTTTGTTGAAGAGCATTTTCAACCGATAATGAAAGCTCTTGAGGAAAAAAGAAAAGATTGTGATGCAATGGTCTGTATCATGTCGGCCCCTGAAGTTAGTAAACTAACTTCAATGGGACGGTTGGATATGTCCAAACCTGCTAGTGGCGCAATGGGTTTTTTACAAAAGCTTAGAGGCAATAAAAAAAATCCTGCGGCTAAAGGTGGTGAAAGCCAGATGCGTATGTTGAGGCGTTTACCGAGGATTTTGAAATATTTGCCGGGAACTGCTCAAGATTTAAGAGTGTATTTGCTAACACTTCAATACTGGTTAGCTGGTTCTGAGGAGAATATTGTTGGACTTGTAAGTAATTTAGTGAATAAGTATTCCTCTAACGAAAAATTGCTTCAAAATGGAACAATTAACGTTAGGGAGCCTGTTGAATATCCTAGTTTAGGTATTTATCATCCAAGACTAAAGGGTAAAATCGGTGAAAAAATCTCTCTTCTGCCTAAAGTTGTATCCGATAAAAATTGCAAGGGCACTGTTGGCCTAATTGTTTTAAGATCTTACCTCTTATCTGGCAATTCCGCACATTATGACGGGGTAATATCTGCGATTGAGGCACAAGGTTTAAGGGTTATCCCAGTCTTTGCTATGGGCCTTGATTCGAGGCCAGCGATTGAAAAATTTTTCTTTCAAAATGAAAAGCCTGTAGTTGACATGGTGGTGTCTTTAACCGGTTTTTCGTTGGTCGGAGGTCCTGCATATAACGATGCTAGGGCAGCAGAAGAAATCTTAAGTAAACTTGACGTACCATATTTGGCAGCTCACCCAGTTGAATTTCAAACCATCTTTGAATGGAATGAATCTGATCGTGGTTTGCTTCCTGTCGAAAATACAATTATGGTTGCGATTCCTGAGCTTGATGGTGCAATTTCACCAATGATATTTGGTGGAAGGCCTGGAAAAACTTCTGATCACAATCAAAAGGAACAAAAAATTGTTTGTGAAAATTTAAATGAAACTGACATGGTAGTTTGTACAGAGAGAGCTGCAATGTTAGCTGAAAGAGTTCAAAGGCTTGTTTCACTGCGTAAAACAAAAGTGGCTGAAAAAAAGGTAGCAATTGTGCTTTTTAATTATCCACCTAATGCTGGTAATGTTGGTACTGCAGCTCATTTAGGAGTGTTTGAATCTCTTTACAATACTTTGCAATCCATGAAACAGAGTGGGTACAATGTCGAACTTCCAGTTAGCTCAGATGAACTTCGTGACAAGCTAATTGAGGGAAATTCTTCCACATTCTGTACTGATGCAAATGTTGCCGAACTAACAGGTGTGGATCAGTATGTTCGAAGTGAAAAATGGCTAGATGAAATAGAAAACTGTTGGGGAACAGCACCCGGCAAACAAAATACAAACGGACAAAGCTTATTTGTATTAGGAGCTTATTTTGGAAATATTTTTGTTGGTATACAACCAGGTTTTGGGTATGAAGGTGATCCAATGCGATTACTTTTTGAAAAAGGTAATAGTCCTACTCATTCTTTCTCAAACTTTTATAGGTTTATAAGGGAAGAATTCAAAGCTGACGCAATCTTGCATTTTGGAACACATGGTGCGTTGGAGTTTATGCCCGGCAAACAGTCTGGAATGTCAGAGTCATGTTGGCCTGATAGATTAATATCATCCACTCCGAACTTTTACTTATATGCTTCTAACAATCCCTCTGAAGGTGCTATAGCAAAAAGAAGAGCTGCAGCCACCTTGGTTAGTTATATGACTCCTCCTATCTGCGAAGCAGGACTTTATAAATCTTTACATGAACTTAAGACTTTAATTGATAGATATTTAAAAGATGATATTTCAAAAAATCAAGATTCACAGGAGCCATGGAAAGTTGCACAGTTGATTTTTGAACAAGCCGATTCACTTGAGATATTTGAAAAACACACACATAGTATTTGCGACTATAAGGATCTTTTACAGGTTGATAAAGCTGTTGCGAAAATTAAAACTCGTCTACATGAATACGAAACTGCAATTATTCCTTATGGTTTGCATGTTTTAGGTAAAATTCCTGATGCCGAGCAAAGATTTAGCTTGATTAAAGCTATGACTTATAGCTGGCTTTCAAAGCAAGAAGAGGCCTACGACAAATCAAGTGGACATATCAGCGAAATTAATACACTTGTCAATTTGAACAAGGTCATTGAGGTTATGGTTTCCACACTTGTAAATTCAAATGACTTTATTCTGGTGAAAGAATTATTACTTAAAGAAATTAGTAATTCCAAGAAATATTTTTCAAAGGTAGAAAAAAAACTCATTTGTTGTTTACAGGGAGAGAGGTTGAATGAGTTGATAGAAACTCTCTATAATTCCGATTCAATGATGCAAGAGGATAATGAAATAGAGGGGATTTTAAAAGTTCTTCAGGGAAGATATATTTCTCCAGCTCCTGGAGGAGATATTCTTAACACTCCGGATGTTCTCCCAACAGGAAGAAATCTACATGGTTTTGACCCGTTTCGTTTGCCAAGCACCTTTGCGGTAATGGAGGGGGCTAAACAGGCAGAAAAGTTATTAGAACGAATTAAATTTGACCAGGGCAAACTACCCGAATCTGTAGCCATAGTTTTATGGGGTACAGATAATCTTAAAACTGAGGGCTGTCCTATTGCTCAGGCATTATGGCTAATGGGAGCTAAACCAAGGTTTGATAGCTATGGACGTTTAGCCGGAGCTGAGCTTGTTCCGTTGGAAATTTTAGGGCGTCCCAGAATTGATGTAATGGTTACCCTTTCTGGAATTTTTAGGGACCTCTTACCTTTACAAATTAAAACTCTAGCTGAGGCAGCCTTAAAAGCGGCATCAGCAGACGAGTCAGAAGATCAAAATTTTATTCGAGCTCANGCTCTTAAATATATGACAGAAAATGAATGTGATATTGAAACTGCCTCTTTGCGCGTTTTTGGGAACTGTGATGGAGCATATGGTTCGAATATCAACTTTATGATAGATCAAGGTTCATGGGAGCAAGAAGATGAACTTGCGGAATCTTATACCAGAAGGAAAGGTTTTGCATATGGCACTAATGGAAAACCTGTTCGTCAAGAAGCTTTAATGCAATGCATAATGTCTGGAGTCGATGTTGCTTATCAAAACCTAGACTCTGTTGAAGTGGGTGTAACAACTATTGACACTTATTTTGATACCTTGGGAGGAATCAGTAGAGCAGTCAAAAAAGCAAAGGGCGTCGATGAGGAGGCACCAATTTATATTGGCGATCAAACCAAAGGAGATGGCGTAATTCGAAGTCTTTCAGAACAGGTTGCACTTGAAACGAGAACCAGAGTCCTAAACCCAAAGTGGTATGAGGGAATGCTTAATAACGGATATGAAGGTGTTAGACAAATAGAGGCTCATCTAACTCATACCCTTGGATGGTCTGCAACTACTGGTCAAGTTCAACCTTGGGTTTATGAGGAAATGACAAAAACTTTCATTATGGATCCTGACATGCGTTCTAGACTTGCAGATTTAAATCCAACTGCAAGCGCTAAAGTTGTAAATAGACTACTTGAGGCATCCAGGCGAAAGTACTGGAAACCAAACGATCAAATTTTGTCTGCTTTAGAAAAAGCTGGTCAAGATTTAGAAGATAAAATTGAAGGAATAACTGAGGGAGTCCCATCTTGAATATTGCAACTGTTCCAATTTCAGAAATAAAACGAGGCACTCCCCCAGATGGTGAGGGAAGCCTTCAGGTTAAATTAGATCCAAATGTAAGAATTGGAAATGCCCGAGTTTTTGCAGTCTATGGAAAAGGCGGTATAGGAAAATCAACAACATCCTCAAACTTATCTGTAGCATTTTCTAAACTCGGCAAAAGAGTTCTGCAGATAGGTTGTGACCCCAAGCATGATTCTACTTTTACCCTTACAAAACAATTAATGCCCACAGTCATAGATGTTCTTGAAGGTGTAGATTTTCACACAGAGGAGTTAAGAGTTGAAGACTTCGTTTATGAAGGTTACAACGGAGTAATGTGTGTAGAAGCTGGTGGGCCTCCTGCCGGAACAGGTTGTGGAGGATACGTTGTAGGACAGACCGTAAAACTATTGAAAGAGCATCACTTGCTTGACGAAACAGATGTAGTCATTTTTGATGTTTTGGGTGATGTTGTATGCGGTGGATTTGCTGCTCCTCTGCAACATGCTGAAAGAGCATTAATTGTTGCTGCAAACGATTTTGACTCAATTTTTGCAATGAATAGAATTGTTCAAGCAATAAGTGCTAAAGCAAAAAATTATAAAGTTAGGTTGGGTGGTGTAATTGCAAATAGAAGTAAAGACACAGATCAAATCGACAAATTTGCAGATAAAGTTGGTTTGAACCGTATTGCACATTTCCCAGATTTAGATGTCATCAGAAGAAGCCGTTTAAAAAAATCAACATTGTTTGAAATGGAAAAATCTCCAGAATTAGAAGCTGTTCAAAAAGAGTATATGAGGCTCGCTGCAAATTTGTGGGCTGGTACAGATCCATTGGCGCCTGATTCCCTAAAGGACAGGGAGATTTTTGATTTGCTAGGATTTGATTAATTAGGGGATTAAAATGCTTTTTAACGTATCTTACGAAACACGCAGACATGAAATTGCCAGGTACTTTGACAAAACAGCAGCAGGTGCTTGGGCAAAATTGACCTCAGATGAACCTGTTAGTCGAATTAGACAAACAGTTCGACTTGGAAGGGAAAATATTAGGAATTGCATTTTATCGTGGTTGCCTGAGGATTTGTCTGGAGTTAAGATTTTTGATGCGGGCTGTGGAACAGGGGCTTTTGCTATAGAGGCTGCAAATAAAGGGGCAAATGTAACTGCTGTTGACATATCTCCTAGTCTCATCAAGATAGCTCGTTCGCGTACACCTGACTTTCTTGATAATGCAGGGTCAGTGGATTTTTTTTGGGGAGACATGCTTGACCCAGCGTTTGGAGATTTTGATCATATAGTTTTGATGGACTCCATCATCCATTATGATTCAAATGAAGGTTTTGAATTGATTAAACAGTTGGGAAAAAGGTGCAAAAAATCCATGATTTTTACATTTGCTCCACNTACTCCAATTTTAGGCACCATGATTTCGTTGGGAAGATTTTTCCCAAAATCTGATAGAGCTCCATCAATAGTNCCAATGAGTGAGAGTCATGTTTTTAGAAAAATAAATGANGATCTGTCAAGTTGGCGGGTAGAGAGANTAAACAGAGTTTCTAAAGGTTTTTACAAATCTGAGGCTGTGGAGTTAGTTCGTTGAAGATTCTTAAATTAGGTTTTCACAGAAAATCTTATGTTAAGTGGAAAAATTTTCCAAAATCTTTTCTTCCGTTTTCTGATGCTGCTAGCAATCAACTACCATTAGTTAGACTACTACAGCTATCTCTTTTTCAAGTTTCAGTTGGGATTGGTGTTGTTCTCTTGGTGGGAACCCTCAATAGAATAATGATAGTGGAGTTGGGTGTGTCTGCGGCAATAGTTGCGATGATGGTTGCATTACCTCTTTTAGTAGCCCCGTTTAGAGCTTTTGTTGGTTTTCGTTCTGATACTTATAAATCTGTTCTTGGTTGGCGACGTGTTCCTTTTATATGGGTTGGAAGTCTATTACAATTTGGCGGTCTTTGTATAATGCCCTTTGCACTGATACTTCTCTCTGGTGATACTCATTGGCCCCTGTGGATAGGGCCTTTGTCAGCAGGCTTAGCCTTCCTTTTAGTGGGCATGGGCGTTCAAACCGTTCAAACAGCAGGGTTGGCACTAGCCACGGATTTATCTCCTGATCTCAACAAGCCTAGAGTTGTTGCATTAATGTACACAATGTTACTTCTTGGAATGGTCATTAGCAGTCTAGTTATAAGTTTTTTGTTGGAGCCTTTCAGTCAAGTTAGGTTGATACAAGTTATTCAAGGTACTGCTCTAATATGTTTTTTGCTAAATTTAGTTGCTTTGTGGAAACAGGAACCAAGAAATGTTGTTTTGACTTCGCCAAAAAAGCAATCACCGAGTTTTTGGTTTTGTTGGAAAAAATTCTCTAAAACACCAAANACAAAAAGATTTCTTCTGGCTCTTGGTGTTGGTACTGCTGCTTTTAGTATGCAGGACGTAATCCTAGAGCCCTATGGTGGTGAAATACTTAAATTAAGTGTTAGTGAAACAACTTTACTTACCGCCTATTCCACATGTGGATCTATAATTTCATTTGGTTTTGCAGCCTGGTTTCTTAAAACAAATATTAATTCACATAGAATTGCTGGTCTTGGAGCTGTTTTAGGAATTTTGGCTTTTTCTTTTGTGGTTCTATCTGAACCAATGGCNTCAATTTTTTTGTTTACTTTGGGGGTTTTTTTAATAGGCTGTGGAGCTGGATTCTTTTCAGTTAGTTGTTTGATATCAGCAATGAAGCTAGAAGTAGATGGGTACACAGGTCTGGCTCTTGGGACTTGGGGTGCTGTTCAAGCCACAGCTATGGGATTTGGTATTGCTCTGGGTGGAATCCTCAGGGATGGTGTCTCAAAATTAGTTTCATTTGGGTTTTTAGGAGATACTTTTTCACCAGAAGCAGCAGGTTACCTGGCTGTGTATCATTTGGAAATTTTTTTGTTGTTTTTTGTATTAATTTTGATTGGTCCCTTAGTACAAACTTCAAAAGGCACCATTCAAAAGCAAGATTCGAAATTCGGGTTGGCCGAATTTCCTAGTTAAGTTTACTGAAAGAGGAGATTAAAATGGAGACAGGTTCAATAACTCAGTATGTTGATTTNGCACAACTTGTATTATATGTTTTTTGGATTTTTTTCTTTGGTTTAGTTGCGTATCTAACTCTGGAAGGAAAGCGTGAGGGGTTTCCTCTAGAATCAAGTGACCTTAGGGGTGGAAAAGGNAAAGAAGAAATTGGTTTGCTGCCTTTACCCACACCAAAAGTTTTTCGAACTAAATACATGGGAGATTTTACAGCTCCTCATAGCAGGGATGTTATTGGAGAGCCGATAGCTGGACAACCAATTAATAAATTTCCTGGTGCACCAATAGAACCGACAGGAGATAATCCGATGAATGATAATATTGGTCCTGGTAGTTATACAAATAGATCCGATGTACCTGATTTAACNGCGCTAGGTGACTTTAAAATTGTACCCCTGAGAGTAACTGAGAATTTTTCTATTGACAAAGACGATATTGATCCTCGGGGCCTTGAAGTAAAGGGATTTGATAAAGTCTCAGGTGGAAGTTGCACTGATGTATGGGTAGACAGATCAGAGGATATTATTCGTTACTTAGAGTTAAAAACAAAAACAGGCAAAACAGTCTTGTTACCTTTTAATTTTTGTAACATTAGAAAAGATTTTATTTCTGTAGAGTCTATTCTTGGNGCCCAATTTGAAAATGTTCCTACATTAAAAAATCAAAATACCATTAGTTTGTTAGAAGAAGAAAAAGTTATGGCTTTTTATGGTGCTGGAACTCTTATGGCTTATCCTAAAAGAAGAGAGTCTATTGTCTAAATTGGACATTTAAGTTAAAGGGCAGTTGTATGACTAAAATTTATGACTCAGATGATGAGTTTGAGGCCCAATATGGTTTACCTGAAAGTTTGCCAAAGGATGAGAAAATTCTTTGGCAAGGGTCTCCTGTTTTTGCATCTTTGGTGAATAAAGTTTTTTTTCTTAGACTCATAACCATTTATTTTATTTTCCTATTAGGTTTTGCACTTTACTGGGATTTTCAAAAGGTAGGTCAAAGTGACGCTCTTATTAATTTTTTAGCAAACATTTTATTAAGTGGGTTTAGTCTTGCGGCATTGACGCTTCTAGCTTATTTGACCAGTAGCACAGCGGTTTATACGCTCACGAACAAAAGAGTTGTAATGAGAATCGGAATTGTTCTTACACTAACTTTTAATATTCCTTTTAACCAGATTTTAGCCTCTGATTTTAAAAAACACCCAGATGGTTCTGGAGATATTTCATTTCGCATTGACCCATCTACCAAGATAGCTTTTATCCATTTATGGCCACACTGCCGGTTTAAGTCATTTGCCCATCCTGAACCTGCTTTGAAATGTATAGAAAATGTTGATGATGTTGCTGTTCTAATTCATGAGGCTTGGATAAAATTCCGAGACAGTGACAAAGATACTTCCTCACNAATCAGTAAAAATGAAAATTCGATGTCCAAAAATTTAAATCACTCTAATGAGGTAGAGCCGGTTTGAATCNNAATCCCAATCCCAATAAAGATCCGTTATTACCAATAGCAAAGGTGTGTATTGGTTTCCTATTATTATTAATTATTGGAATTTTTATTTTCAAAGAATCGGGTCTAAATAACCAATTAAATGACAACATTGAAATTGTTGCTTCCCGTGAATTACATTTTTATGACACCTCCGACGGGAAGATCCTTATTACTGACAAAAATGGAGTTAGTATTTCGGTAGTTGGGGGAGAGGGCGGATTCATGAGAGCAGTCATGAGAAGTTTGGCTAAGGATAGAATAACTATGGGGGTAGGTCCAGAGCAACCTTTTAATCTAGTTGCGAATCAAAAAGGACTTATTTCTATCGTTGATCCTGTTACGGGTAACAAAGTTGATGTTAGTTCTTTTGGCCAAACTAACGCTGAAATTTTTACTAATTTATTACTTTCGTCAGAAAATAAAATTGAGAAAGAGGAAGGATAATTATGTCTTCAGAAAATACAATTTCCAAAGATGCAATCACCATAAATCAATCTACGGAACAGGCATTGGAGGAGACAATTTTGTCTCCCAGATTTTACACGACTGATTTTGACGAAATGGATAAAATAAATATAGATGCTTTAAGGCCTGAGTGGGACAGATTGATGGCAGAATATGAGGCTGATTCAAATATTGATCATTTCCAAAGACCTAAAGAGATGTCTGATGATTATTCAAAAATGCCAGAGGATTTATATAAAGAGTTTTGTGATTTTTTGATAAGCTCAATCACATCCGAATTTTCAGGTTGTGTTTTGTACGCTGAAATTAAAAAGAAAGTTAAAAATCCAGATTTAAAGAGGCTTTTTGGTTACATGGCTAGAGACGAATCTAGGCACGCAGGTTTTATAAACCAATGGCTAAAGGATTTTAATATAGGAGTCGACTTGGGCTTTCTCACAAAAGCAAAAAAATATACTTTTTTTAAACCAAAATTCATTTTTTACGCAACTTATTTATCTGAAAAAATCGGCTACGCAAGATATATTTCAATTTACAGGCAGACAGAAAACAATCCAAATGTCAGATTCCACCCAATATTTAAGTGGTTTGAGAGATGGTGTAATGATGAATTTAGACATGGAGAATCATTCGCTCTTTTAATGAGAACAGATCCAAAGTTACTAAGTGGATCAAATTTATGGTGGATTAGATTTTTTCAGTTAGCAGTTTTCGCTACAATGTTCGTTAGAGATCATGANCGTCCAGTAATGCACAAAGCGCTTGGTTTAAATCCTACTGAATATGATATGCAAGTTTTCAGAATCACAACAGAAATTTCAAAACAAGTTTTTCCTGTACTACTTGATATTGAGAATCCNAAATTTTTATATGGCTTAAAAAAACTCAGAGAACTAAGTGAAAAATCATTCATTCACAAAAAAAATCAAAATATTATTTCTTTAATTTCAAGAGGATTGTTGGGTTTACAAGTTGCATTTGTATTTACTAGATTGTTTTTTTTGAAACCAATTACTAATAAATTACCAACAGATTTGAGACTTAAACCCGACTGGTAGGATTAAATCAACAATATGGATATGGTTTTAGCATCTTTTTTTGTAATTTTTCTTTGGTGGATCAGCACTACAGTGATTCTTGCCTTGACTAGAAAAAATGGCACTATAAATGATGTTAGAACCATGATTCTTGCAACGATANTTTTGATTTTGGGATTTTTGATCTTAATTTATTCGCGTAATGTCACTAGTGTGTTTTCGGCCTATTGTGGGTTTGTCTCAATCTTGATGATTTGGGCTTGGCAAGAAACAGCATTCTTGGTTGGATGGATCACAGGAAATAGAAAGTCAAAATGTCCAAAAGACGCAAAAGGCGTAATAAGAGCTTGGNTAGCTTTTCAAACAATCAGTTATCATGAGTTAACTTTAATTATTTTGGGCGTTACTGTCTATGTTCTAACAAAAGATGCATCAAATGACATCGCTTTTATGGCCTTTTTAGTTTTATGGGTTATGAGATTGAGTGCNAAGATTAATGTGTTTTTAGGTGTTAGAAATTTTTACGAAGAATTTTTACCAAAAAAAATCTCATATTTAACAACTTACTTTAAAAGAAAGTCTTACAATCCACTTTTCCCATTTCTGCTCATGACTGCAATCATAATAGACATGTTGTTTTGGTACAACGCAGGAACTGCTATAAATTCATTCGAAAGAGTCTCTTTAACCCTTGTAGCTGCTTTATTAGGACTCGGAATTGTTGAACATATTTTAATGATGGTTCCTTTCCAGCTTGATAGAATATGGCGTTTAGGACTTTTAAAAAGAATTTGAGAGTTCTAATTTGTCAGTCTATAAAAATTTAATCCACACGTTAAAATTCTTATTGTAGCTAGACACTATCCAAATAACTAATGACGTAGTNTGACATTAGCTTTAAAGGATTTTGTAATAGTACTATAATTAAAACACANGTAAGTCAATTCATTTTTATCAAAAGTTATTACTTACTTAAACTATTTGAAATATTTTTTTAGGAGTTTGTTATGAGTTTTCGAATCCTTTGTGCCATAGCAATTTTGGCAATAGCTGGGTGTGCATCGCGTCAAGAGGCCCCTTCTGCGAGCGGTACCGTTGCACTTACAGATGCTACTAGTTCAGGTTCGGAATCTTCAAATGTTGATGACTCTTTTATTAGTTCTGCAGCAATTGAAGCCGAAGAAAAATTGAAAGCTGTTGAGCCCTCAATTTATTTTGACTACGATAAGTTTGCAATTAAGGACAACTACCAAAACACTATATCTGCATTTGCTGAGTATCTCAGGACACACCCTAGTGCGAAACTTAGAATAGAGGGTAATTGTGATGAAAGAGGTACAATCGAATACAATCTCGCATTGGGCCAAAAAAGAGCTGAGGCTGTCAGTTCAGCGTTACAAATTGTCGGAGTTAGTCTTAGTCGCATCGAGACCTTGAGCAATGGTGAAGAAATGCCAAGAAATCAAGTTAAGTCTGAGGCTGGTTACTCTGCGAACAGAAGAGCTGATTTAATAATAATCAGATAGTAATCAACAAATAAATTAAATCTAACTATTTAATTTATTTGTTCCTAACTTCAAAAGACTCTGTTATTACCGCTACAAAACTCATCATTTTGTATCCAGAACCATATTTTGATTTAGAAAGCTCAATTGCATTTTTTACTTCTTGCTTGTCTATGTTGGTTCCTTCAACTGTAAAATGCATATGAATTTTCTTGAAAACTTTTGGGTCAGTTTCAGCTCTTTCAGCATTTACTTTAACTCGGCATCCGTCAATTTCTTGTTCTTTAATTTTTAAATAAGTCAATACATCATAGGTTGAGCAAGCTACTACGCCTGAGAGTATTGCTTCCATTGGTCTAGGTCCAAGATTTCTACCTCCACCTTCTTTAGCTGTATCCATTACAAAACTGTGTCCGGAGCCTGATTCTGCGATAAATGACATAGTTTCTTTGCCTAACCAACGAATATCACACTCCATAATTAGTATCCTTAATTTTTTAAAGTTTAATTTTATATAATTATTTTGATATTATATTTCTTATAAATGACAGATTATTATTTCAACCTATAATGGCTCTTACCTTTGATGAATTGGATTCCATCGCTATCAATGAGATAGGGGTCGAATTGGCATCTGCTCGAAATCTGCTTAATAAGTCNAGCTCCGATTTTGTCCTTGATCTTCGAACTACCCGACACCATGTAAATGCAATTGAGGCAGGAGATTTAAGAATTTTTTACGGAGCTCCCTTTTATATTGACTTATTAAGGAGATATGCTAAAGCCCTAAATTTCTCTGAAAATGAGATTTTAGAGTTTGAAAAAAGAGTCTTGGGGTTTGTTGATGATAAGTCTGAAGGTGCATCTGATAGTAATGGTATAGAAAGTCCAAACACCTCCTTAGGTATGAATCATAATTCATTGGATAAATTAAACAAAAAAGTTTTTAGTAATGTAAAAATAAAAAGAAAGAAAATCAGTATTGATCCTGTTGAATCTAAAATACTAAAAGAAAAAATTGATAGGCTACTTTTACTTCTCTTTGCTTTAATAGTTATAGTCACCGGCTTGGTTTTTATTCTTCCAAAAAAGCAAGTAATTACAAATACTAAGCCAAAATTTTTAGAACAAGTAGTAAGTGATCAAAATAACACAAGAAACAAATCTATTCCTTTAAATTCCAATAAAAAAAACGAAACTAAACAAGACACTNTGGCATTAGAGGAGAAAATTGATAATTTCGATCCGACATATTTATCAAATTATGATCAAGTAAATAATTTGAAAATAGATAAAAGTGAGTTCTTAAATGAAAATTTTGATTACACCAACAAACAAATTCAAGATGACGATGGATCATTTGAGCGTGTTAGAAATGAACAAGATAATACACAAATAAAATTACCAAGCGTTTCTTTATACGCAAGTGAAAATACATGGTTCTGGATCCGTTATGCAGATGATTCTGTAAACGAATTTACGGTGAAAGCTGATTCCATAACTAATATTTTGAAATACCCTATTTATTTAGTTATAGGCAAACCAGAAGTAGTAGAGATGTCTATTAATGGTTCAATGGTTTTTATTGAACGAAATGATCCAGATAGGAATTTAGCTAGATATACAAGAACCGAATTACGCGAAATGGCGAATAAAGAGTGAATTTACTATTTTATTTTTTAAATTAAATTTTTTTGGGCGTAAAGATCTGATTTTTTTTGCTTTTATTTTTCTATCAGCAATTTGGGGATCATCTTTTTTGTTTATNAGAGTCGCTATTCAGGAATTTGGCCCATTTCTTCTTTCTGATCTTAGAGTAATATTTGCATTTATAAGTTTATTGCCTTTTTTTATTTTTATCGACAGAAATAAATTAAATATAAAAGGTAAATTAAAGTTTTTATTTTTTTTGGGTTCAATCAATAGTGCTGTACCTTTTGTTTTTTTTAGNTATTCNGCGGTTAACTTACCNGCAGGATATCTTGCAGTAATTAATTCTTTTGTTCCTGTTTGGAGTTTAATTTTTAGTTTTATATTTTTAGGTGAAAAAATTAAATTACGTATGTTTNTTAGTTTACTNATCGGGGTTACNGGAGTAATGATTTTTGTTGGATTTGGTCCGATTACACTAAACTTGAATTCTATAGTTGCAATTTTTTTTGCTTTGTTAGCGACTCTTTGTTATGCAATTTCAGGTATTTTAACTAGGAAGTACTGCCCAGATATTCCAGTGTTAACTCTTTCTATTTTTTCTCTTGGGTCGGCATCAATGATTCTTTTACCTTCTGTATTTTTTGATTATCCAAACACGTTTCCATCAAGTCAAAGTTGGATGGCTGTTATATTTTTAGGAGTCTTATGCTCTGGTGTGGCTATGCTTTTATACTTTAATTTGATAAAAACTGTTGGCCCAATTAAGACAACAACCGTAACATTTTTAGTACCAGCGTTTGGAACTTTATGGGGTACGATATTCCTTAATGAGACTTTTACTTTGCCGATGGCGATTGGTATCGCTTTAATTTTGACCTCGAGCTTCATGGTTTTTTTCCAAAAACCATGAAGATTATTTTTGTTCGGCATGGGCAAACAAGTTGGAACTTACAGGGTAAAATACAAGGACAAATGGATATACCCCTTGACTATTTGGGTATAACCCAAACAAAACTGCTAAGTTGTAGGTTAGAAGAAGAGAAAGTTGATATCATATTTTCCAGTCCACTATCAAGAGCTTTGAACACCGCTATACCTGTCTCGAACTTTCACAAAACAGGTGTAATCTGTACAAGTCTTCTTTCGGAGCGTAATTTTGGGATTCTTGAGGGATTCAAACCAAAACAAATTGATAGGGATTCAAAGAAAAAAATCATTTTAGAAAAAACTATTAACCCAACATATAAACCCAATAGAGGAGAAAGTTTGAATGATCTTCAATCGAGAATACTTGAATTTTTTCATTTTATAAATTTTTTAGACGATTCTTTATCAATTTTATGTATAACTCACGGTGGTGTTTTGGACTTGATATANAGAAAGGCTACGAATAAACCTTTAAACTCTCCTAGAAATTGGGTGATTCCAAATACTGCTGTTAATATTTTTGATTATAGTAAAAATAAATTATCACTTGAATGCTGGGCTGACATNAATCATCTTAAAAACCCTTCTACTTTGGATGAAATTTAAAAATGTCTTTNTTAAATTGAATTTTAAAAAAATATGTTTTTTCTGTGGATCCAGATCAGGTTCTAATTANAAATGGACCCGTATGGCACAGGACCTTGGAGAAAAGATTGGCCGCAATAATTGGCATGTAGTTTATGGCGGAGGTAAATGTGGATTAATGGGAGAAACAGCTGAATCAGCGTTAAGATCTGGTTCAAAAGTAATAGGTGTTATTACAGAAGATTTGCTCAATATGGAGAGTAGTCTAAAGGGTTTGAGTCAATTGTGTGTAGTAGATTCGATGGCTNAACGCAAGATGAAAATGATCAAAATCTCAGATATTTTTTTAATTTTACCAGGGGGTCTTGGTACATTGGACGAATTATTTGACGTGTGGACGACAAAGCAATTAAACCTGCACAATAAAATAATAATTCTTTTAAATTACGAACATTATTTTGATGATTTGATTATATTTCTTGAGAAAACAGTAACGGAGGGATTTTTGGCAGAAAATCACAAAAATCAACTTAAAATTTGTAACACTATTGACGAAGCAATTTTAGAAATTTCAGTACAAATGCAAATTTAATTCATTGTCTAAAACTAAAAATTGGCTGAAACTAAAATGGTGATTGTTATTTTTATTCACTTAAAATTTCGTATGGGCGAGTTTATTTGTCATAATTATGTTCAGTAAAACATACAATAAAATTTTACATTGGGCTCAAAATAAGAATTCAATTGTAATCTTATCAATAGTTAGTTTTATAGAAGCGATTTTTTTTCCATTTCCTCCAGATATTTTTCTGATTCCAATGTGTCTAGCCTCACCAAAAAAAGCTTTCTACTTTGCTGGTTTAACAACCATTTTTTCGGTTTTGGGTGGTGTTTTAGGATATTGTCTAGGAGTTTGGGCCTTTGATTTTTTCAATGTTTTTATGATTAATTTTGGTTACGAACAGTATATTACTCAAGTTATAGAGTGGTTTAACGACTGGGGAATTTGGATAATTNTTGTTGCGGGTTTTAGTCCAATTCCTTATAAAGTTTTCACAATTATGGCAGGTGCATCCTTTATGCCTTTTTTGGGTTTTGTCCTTGCGTCATTGGTTGGAAGAGGAGCACGCTTTTTTTTATTGGCTTTATTTGTTACTTTAGGTGGTGAGACGCTTCAAAAAAATATTAAAAGAAATATAGAGTATATTGGCTGGACTATATTATTGTTAATATTTATTTTAATTTATTTAAAAATACATTCAAATTAATGAAAGTTTAATTTTGGTACAAACATATATCCTTGAAAAAGTTACAAGTTGAAGTCATTTTTCAACTTTGGACTAGCTCCTGAGGTCATAAAATCAATAGAAAACCTGGGGTATTCTGATCCAACTCCTATACAAGATAAAGCTATATCAAAAATCATGATTGGAAAAGATGTTTTGGGAATAGCCCAGACAGGGACAGGTAAGACAGGGGCCTTTCTTATTCCAATTATTCATCGCCTGCAACCAATGGCTAATAATAGTACTTCTCCTGCACGACACCCAATACGCTCGATAATTCTGGCTCCGACAAGAGAACTGGCAGATCAAATTTATGAAAATGCTAAAAGTTTTACCTCTTTCTCATTTTTGAGAGTAGGAGTCGTTTTCGGTGGTGTAAATATCGACCAACAAAAAGAACTTTTGAATAAAGGTGTTGAAATCCTTATTGCAACTCCTGGAAGGCTTTTGGACCATTTAAAGCAGAAAAATATAAGATTTGACTTTGTGTCTATTTTTACTCTTGACGAGGCAGACAGAATGTTAGACATGGGGTTTTTACCTGATTTGCAACAGATAATTGGGAAGTTGCCTAAAAAAAGACAAAGCTTGTTGTTTTCGGCTACTTTCTCTGATGAAATCAAAAAATTTTCAAAAAAAATTCTAGACACAAACTCAGAATTAGTTCAGGTTTCTAGCAGTAATTCTACAGCAGTAACAGTTGATCAAATTATTTATGAACTGATGAATTATGAACATAAAAAAAGATATCTTCACATATTGATTAATAATAATAAAGCAAGTCAAATATTAATTTTTACTAATACAAAAAATGAGGCATCAAGCCTTTCAAACCACTTACAGAAAAATAAATTTTTAACTGATTCAATTCATGGTAACAAAACACAAAGTGACCGGTTAAAAGTTCTCGACAGTTTCAAACTTGGAGATATTAGGATTTTGGTTGCCACAGATGTAGCTGCAAGAGGGCTTGACATCCCTGAACTACCTGTTGTTATAAATTTTGATATTCCTTTTGTTGCTGAGGATTATATTCATAGAATTGGGAGAACTGGTAGAGCTGGTTCATCAGGAATTGCAATCTCTCTCATGACATCTGATGATGAAGACAGAATATTGGAAATAGAAAATTTAACCCAATGTAGTTTAAAAAGAGAAAGAGTAGGCATTGAAAAAACTAAGCTTCTATCTGAATCGAATTTGAAAAAGAACAATGATAAAAATTTTTCACTCAGCCAAAAGCATAAGTCCTTATCCGTACCTGGAATCTCTCGTAATCTAAAAAGTCGCGTCAGACAACAAAAACTACCGGTTCTCTTGACCAGTCATCCGATTAAAAACCATCAAAAAAAATAGCTTTCAGTAAATTTTGATACTCTTTCTAACCAGCTTGTGGGCATATTTTTTTCTAAATGATTCCAAGCAAATTTTAATTGCTTATTTATATAAACTCCACTTCCAAGGGACATGGCCCCATTAGTTTTTGAAAGTTTATCTCCGTTTTTGTCTGTTACTAACGGAACATGAATGATTTTTGGGTAATGTAAACCTAACGAACTTTGGATAATTCGATTTCTCAATAAAGTAGGTTTGAGATCGCTACCTCTAATTACACGAGTAATTTTTTGAAATGAGTCATCAATTACTCCAGCAAAAGAATAAGCCCAAGACTTATCTTTCCTCAATATAATAAAATCATCATTGGTGTAAGAGTTAAATCTCCAATTTAATGGTTTTTCTGTATTCAATTNGTTAATTTTTTTACAGGTACCAGGGTAGGCAATTTCACCTGTTTCTAATTGAAAAGTTTTTCCAATANTGTACAAGTGTTGTATTTTTTTGCGACTACAACTACAGCTAAAAACCTTNTTACACATTAAAAGTTGATTAAATGCACTTTCGTACCACCAGTTTCTTTTGCTTTGAAACATCACGCCAGAAACCCCTCCTTTTTCCACAGGCCATGAGTCCCAAATAAAGCCGTGATCTAATAATTGTGTTTGTATCACTTTACTAAAGTCTAATTTTGACCTAGCTGGGTCAATGTCATCAATTCTTAACCACCATAATCCATTATTTGCTTTAACATCAACGAAGCTAGCTAAAGCTGTTACCAATGATCCAAAGTGAAGTGGACCTGAGGGTGATGGCGCAAACCTACCACAAAAAACATTTTTTTTTGTTGAAAGAATTTCATCAGTTGGATTCAAATTGGCTTAATTTTTTGAATGAATTTTGTGCTGCCTTAATAGCTTTCTCAACTGGAATTCCTTCATGCTGAATGGACAGAAAACCAGCTTCAAAAGGAGATGGTGCTAAATAGATTTCATTTTCCAACATTAAATGAAAAAATCGATTAAAGGATTCTTGGTTACATTCATTAATATCATTGAAACTACTTGGAATTTTATTACGAAAATACAAACCAAACATACCCCCTANACTGTCAGCTGAAAAATTTGAGTACCCTGCATTTTCAGAAGCAGATAAAAATCCACTNACAAACTCTTTTGTAATGTTGGAAATTCTTTCAAAAAAGTTTTTTTTGGAAAGAATTTTTAATGTTGCTATACCAGCAGCAACAGCAATAGGATTTCCAGACAAAGTACCTGCATGATAAACATTTCCTAGTGGTGAAACATGCTCCATGATTTCTTTTTTCCCTCCAAATGCGCCTAAAGGCATTCCTCCTCCAATTACCTTCCCGATAGTTGTTAAATCTGGGGTTACNCCTAATATTCCNTGAGCACCATTGAGACCAACCCTAAAACCAGTCATAACTTCATCAAAAATAAGAATTGAACCTGCATCGTCACATTCTTTGCGCAATTTTGTTAAAAAACTAAGATTGGGTTTTACTAGATTCATATTTCCAGCAACAGGTTCAATAATCACACCTGCAATGGAACTTGCGTGTTCTTTAAAGCATTCCTCGAGAGCTACTTCATCGTTAAATGGAAGAACTAAAGTCTCTTGTGAAAAAGCTTGAGGAACTCCAGAGGATGTTGGTTTTCCTGCAGTTAATAGTCCTGATCCAGCTTTCACTAAAAGACTGTCAACGTGACCGTGATAGCANCCTTCGAATTTGACTATTTTGGATCTATTGGTAGCGCCTCGTGCAAGACGAACTGCGGACATTGTGGCTTCAGTACCAGATGAAGTTAACCTTACCATTTCGATGGATGGTAAAAAGNTACAAATCAATTCCGCAAGATTTGTTTCTCCTGGTGTTGGCGCACCAAAAGACAGACCATTTAAGGCGGCACTTTTAATAGCTTCAATGACTTCAGGGTGAGAGTGCCCAACAATTGCTGGGCCCCAGGAGCAAATAGTGTCAACATATTTGTTTCCATCGACATCATATAAATAAGCTCCAGATGCTTTTGATAAAAACCTAGGAATACCACCAACAGATTTGAATGCACGAACAGGAGAATTAACACCGCCAGGAATTAATTTCTGAGCCTGAGAGAAGAGTTCTTTACTTTTAGATGTATTTTGCATTTTTGGCATACATTATAAATTAATCATTATATTATGATCTTGATTTAATGTTTTAATCCTTACAAAAACTATTTGTAATGTAAATTAATTTTTTTTAATTTNAAAAATAATTTTACTTTTACTTTCTCTTTTTAATTTTAATCCATACAAATTCTTTCCAATTAATTAATTTTCTAGTATGTTAAGACAGAATAAATTCTTTAGTACGGGAAAAAATTGGCTTATGAAAAAATATATGTGCTTAATATGTGGTTGGGTATACGATGAATCAGAGGGGTGTCCTGATGAAGGCATTCCAGCAGGTACTAAATGGGAGGATATTCCAATAACCTGGGCATGTCCTGAGTGTGGAGCACAAAAATCTGATTTTGAAATGGTAGAAATATAATTTAGTTAAAACTTTTTTTTCTAGCTGAATCGTATCTTTGCAATGTATTTGTTCTTGCAGTATTGTGATCAACTTTTGGAAGTGGGTAATCCTCACCAATATTAATTCCGGCTTTTTTTAATACATCCTCCGGAGCCAGCCATGGAGTATGAATATATTTCGAATCCAGTTTTTTTAATTCAGGAATGTATTTTTTGATGTACTCTCCCTCTGGATCAAATTTTTTACTTTGAGTAATTGGATTAAATATCCTGAAGTAAGGTTGTGCATCGCATCCGGTTGATGANGCCCATTGCCAACCACCATTATTAGCTGATAAATCAAAATCGTTCAATTTTAAAGCGAAGTATCTTTCGCCTTNCTGCCAGTTAATTCCAAAATCTTTGGTCAAGAAAGATGCTGTNAACATCCTTAGCCTATTGTGCATAAAACCGGTTTGGTTTAATTGTCTCATCCCTGCATCAATTATTGGATATCCTGTCCGTCCCATTGCCCAACTATGAAAAAGAGGCTTTGAAGAAACCCAATCAATACAGTCGTAGTTTTTTTTGAAACAACCTTTAGTGACATAGGGAAAATTAAAGAGTATCTGCATATAAAATTCNCTCCATACTAATTCTGAAAGCCATGTTTTAGAACCCNCTGATAAGTTTTCAAGCTTTGTATTATTAGCCAATACTTTTNCAATTACTTGCCTGATAGAAATTGTGCCAAATCTCAAATGGACTGAAAGATAGGATGTGCCATTAACAGATGGGAAATCTCTCTTCAATTTGTATGAATCAATCTTATTTAAAAATTCATCTAGATGCATCTCTGCACCTGAACTACCAGTTTTAATATTAGAGGGAAGCATNCTTTTAGTAGAGAAGCCCATTACATTTAATTTTGGAAATAAAAAAAGTTTACTGTTGGGTATTGGTAGTATTTTTCTTGATAGATCAATTTCTTCTTTATGCATATTGGTAGAGTAGTTTGAANAAAATTTTTCNAACCAAGTTTTTTTGTAATGTGAAAAAACAGTGTAGGGATTACCACTTTTTGAAAGAATTTCTTTTTTTTCATAAAAACATTGGTCTTTTACAGAGATAAAACTTACCAAATCTTTGCTGATAATTTTCTTAATTTTATTATCTCTTGAAATTGCCGAGGGCTCGTAATCATTAGAGCAAATTAGGTTTTTAACTTCAAGTTTTTTAACTAACTCTGGGATAACTCGATCAGAAAATCCATACTCTAATATTAGGCAAGACCCAATTTTTTTGAGCTTTTCGTCTAACTCTTGCAAGGAACGATAAATGAAAGAAATCCTTTTATCAATTGTATAACCATCAGAATCTTTCATACTTAAGGGNTCAGATTTGAGAGGATCTAAAATATTTTTGTCNAATACAAAGCATATTGCAAAGTTTTGCCCTATAGTCTGAGCTTTTAAAATAGCCTTGTTGTCTTCTAGTCTTAAATCTCTTCTCAACCAGACTAGAGTATCGGTAGTTAAATTAATTTTCATAATAAAGTTACTTTAAGCGTTTTCTATAAGGAGTTATTCAAGTACACTGCTAATTTAATATGACACAAATTAAAGAGAATTTCACATCAGTTACTCAGCATTTGTTGGTAGCAATGCCTGGGCTTTTAGANCCTCATTTTTCTGGAACAGTAATATATATTGCTGAGCACAGTGAGAAAGGCGCTATGGGTCTAGTTCTTAATAGACTTGCNGAAATTGATTTGATAAGCCTATTTTCTAGAATTGACATCAATACAAAGCAAAATAATACTGTTCCCCTTCCAGTTTTTCTTGGTGGTCCGATACAGCCTGATAGAGGTTTTGTATTGCATGAACCTGTTGGTTCTTGGAGTTCTAGTTTAAAAATCTCTGACCAACTTGCTCTTACCTCTTCTCGAGACATACTAGAGGCTACAGCAGAGGGCCGTGGACCCTCTAAATTTCTTGTTTCATTAGGTTATTCAGGTTGGGGTCCTGGTCAATTAGACGTTGAATTGCTCTCGAACTCGTGGTTAACAATACCAATTTTAAATAATGATTTAATTTTTGACACTCCAGCAGAAGAGAAAATGGCTGCTGCTTTTAGGTTATTAGGTTTCGACCCTTCAAATCTTTCTGATGTGGTTGGCCATGCCTAATATTTTTACAAATTTTTTTATTACTTTTTAATCTGTTGAAAAATAATATTTATACTTTGATTGCATTTGATTTTGGCAAGAGAAGAATTGGTGTTGCAATCGGAAATACTTTAACGTGTTCGGCAAGACCTCTTAAAATTATTGATGCAAAGGATAAGAAAAATTGTTTCATAACAATTGCTGAGGTAATAAAAACTTGGTCACCTGATTATTTAGTGGTTGGTTTACCAATTTATCCAGATGGTTCCAAACACCCATTTTCAGAGCAATGTTCGAGGTTTGCCAAACAATTAAGTCAAAAATTTAGTTTAAATGTCGTTTTAGAGGACGAGAGATGGTCCTCAGCTCTAGCGAAAGTAGATGGTCCTGACGACGCAGTTGCAGCGGCAATTATTTTGGAGGGAGTTTTAAATGCCTCGTCACATACAGCTTAATTCATCCGGAAAATTACGNCACTTGTTATCAATGGAAGGTGTTCCNAAAAAAATCATATTAGAAATTCTAAAAAGGGCAAACGATTTTTTAAGCTTTGATGGTGAAATTTTGATTAAAAGATCTAAATTACTGGTNGGCAAAACTATTTTTAATATTTTTTTTGAAAATTCAACTAGAACAAGTACAACCTTTGAAATTGCAGCAAGACGTTTATCTGCTGATGTTATTAATTTTAATGTTAATACATCCAGTGCTGCTAAAGGAGAAACACTACTAGATACAATTAATAACTTAGCTGCAATGCAAGCCGATATGTTTGTTGTTAGACACTCTAAAAGTGGAGCCTCTGTTCAAATTGCCAAACACATCAATAAGGTTGCACCCCATATTCATGTCATGAATGCTGGTGATGGTAGTCATGCTCACCCAACGCAAGCACTGCTAGATATGTTTACTATTCAGCATTTTAAAGGTAATTTTGCTAATTTAAGAGTTGCCATAATAGGAGATATTGCTCATTCAAGAGTTGCTAGATCTAATATTCATGCGCTATCCATTCTTGGTGCGCCTGATATTAGAGTTATTGGGCCTAATACACTTTTGCCTTCAAACTTATCGGATCTCGGAGTACATGGGTATAATGATATTAATTCTGGGCTCACTGATGTGGATGTTGTGATAGTTTTGAGACTTCAGAATGAGCGGATGTCAACTACAACTTTACCAAGTGCAGACGAATATTTTAAATATTATGGACTGACACAAAAAAGACTTGAACATGCAAAACCAGATGTAATAGTTTTGCATCCAGGGCCTATGAATCGAGGGGTCGAAATAGATTCCAAGGTTTCAGATGGTCCTCAATCGGTAATACTTACTCAAGTTACCTTTGGAATTGCCATAAGAATGGCTGTAATGGACACTCTAAATAACTGTCAAAAATGAATTTAACATTTAAAAAGAATATTGACATTAACCCAAAAATCTATATCAAGGGCGGAAGAGTTATCAATTCAAAAGAAGGTGCAAATGTTAAACAGGATATATTTATAGCAGATAAGAAAATAATAGCTATTGGCAATAAAAATGAAATTTCAATAGATTTCACGCCAGACTTGGAAATTGATGCTACTGACAAAATTGTTTGCCCGGGTTTAGTTGATTGTTCTGCAAGGGTAAGAGGATCAGCAGAAATGGAGCATAAAGTAAACCTGGAGTCAGAACTTCTAGCTGCGGTAGCTGGAGGAATAACGAGGATAGTATGTCCCCCAGATAATAAACCATCAAAAGACGAAATTCGTTCGATAGAAATGTTGCTTAAAAAAGGACAACTTGCTAAAAAAGCTCATATACATCCTCTTGGCACCCTCACTTCTTCTTTAAGAGGCGAAAAAATAACAGAAATGGCGAAATTTACGCAAGCTGGTTGTATAGGTTTTACCCAGGATAATTTGCCCATTAAAGATACACAGGTACTNATGAGGGCTTTGCAATATGCTGGAGGATTTAATTACACAGTTTGGGTAAAACCTATTGACCCATGGCTTGGATTTGATGGAGTTGCCCATAGTGGCTCAGTAGCAACTCGATTGGGTTTGTCTGAGGTTCCAGTTCTATCTGAGANCATAAGTATATTGACGGTTTTAGAGCTNATGAGAGATATTGACATTAACATACATTTTTGTAGAATATCATCCGAACGAGGTGTTCAATTAATAAGGCAAGCGAAAGCTGATGGATTAAAAGTTACAGCTGATGTTGGAGTTCATCATCTTCATCTTACTCAAATTGATATTGAAGACTTTAATACTAACAGCAAAGTTGTTCCTCCTTTTCGAGCTGAGAGAGATAAAGAAGCTCTTACATTAGGCGTTATTGATGGAACTATTGATTGTGTTTGCTCGGANCATACACCTATTNCCGAAGAATTAAAGAATCTACCATTTTCAGATGCAGAACCTGGTTTGATGGGGTTAGAACTCTTACTCCCTTTAACCCTAAAGTGGGGTAAGGAAAATAAAGTTTCTTTGGAAAAAGTTTTATCNTTGATTACTTCAAATCCATCCAATATCCTTGGAAGAGAACTTGCTAAAGTTACTGTCGGAAATAATGCTGATATCTGTATTTTCGATGAGTTTGAAGTTTGGCCAGTCAATGCATCTAATNTAATAACTCAATTTCGAAATAGTCCATTTTATGGTTATGAGTTGGAAGGCAGGGTTCAACAAACAATAGTCGATGGCTCATGTGTGTATAGTAAAGAAAAAAATTGAAATTTTTTTTAAGGTTTATATTATTACTCGGTTGGATTTTAGTCGGATTAGCTTGGCTAGTCATTTTCAATAAGTTTTTTAGTAATAATGTTTATAAAAAAACACTGGTTAATTTTGGAAAAGTTTTTATAGCTATTTGTGGTGCCAAAGTATCACTTAAAAATGGTCAAAATATAAAAGATTCTATTAACACTGTTATCGTTTCTAATCATATCTCTTGGTTAGATATTTTTGCAATCCACTCAATAGGTATACCAGGGATTTTNATTGCTAAATCTGAAATTAAAGCATGGCCTCTAATTGGAACTCTCATAGTAAAGGCAAGAACCATTTTTATTGATAGAGCTAGTCGTCATTCAATACTCAATGTTTTAGAAAAATCTAAAAATTTACTAGCAAGTGGCCATACAATTATCTTCTTTCCAGAGGGGACAACTAGCGATGGCTTTAAAATTTTACCTTTTCATTCCAGTTTATTTACTTTGTTTTTGGATAATCCCCAATCAAAACTTCTACCAATANTTATTCGTTATTNAAAGTTTGGAAAAAAAACTTCAGAAGCTGCTTATGTTGATGAAATGAGCTTATGGNGTTCTATTGTAAAGGTTCTTNGTTCCAGTGGTTTACAAATTGAAATTGAGGCTTTTGAGGTTGTAAATCACAATTTCAAATTGACCCATACAAATAAATCAAGAACAAAGAAAAAATTGGCTGAAACAATCAGAGANAAAATGCTGAGTAAAATTTAAATTATTAATTTTAATCAAGGTTTTTTTGGCTATAGATTTTGTTATCTTCTATTCTAGCTGCAGTAAGCATTCCTCCCCAAACACATCCAGTGTCCAAAGAAAGTAGGTTTGGTCTGATTATAAGTCCAAGTCGAGACCAATGCCCAAATACAATTTTATAATGTTTTGATAGTCTTGATGGATGAGAAAACCATGGAAGTAATTGTTTTTGAGAAAAATTTGGTGATTGTTTGTTGTGAAAATCCATTTTTCCGTCAATATTAATAAACCTTATTCTAGTTAATCCGTTAACTATTACTCTTAATCTTTCGGAACCCTTTAGGTCTTCATTCCATNTGTCTGGTGTGTTGCCCCAAAGCTCACCCATAAACTCTTTCCAGTTATTAGATTGAAGCTTTAAAGTAACTTCTTTTGCNAGAAGAATTGTCTTATTTGGTTCCCAATTTGGCAAAAGTCCAGCATGTACTAACATGGTTTTTTTATTCATGTATGCTAAAGGTAAAAATCTCAACCAATTAATAAGTTCNTCACTGTCGTCTGCATATAAGACATCGTTGATACTGTCGTTNTTTTTTGGCAACTCAATCACTCCAGATGCCACAGCTAGTAAATATAGATCGTGATTACCCAAGACACAGACAACTTTGTTTTTTAGGGATCTGATTAGCCTAATGCAGTTTGCGGAGGATGAACCACGATTAACTATATCTCCGCAAAACCATAATGTATCCTTGGGTGTTGGGTCTATTTTTTTTAGAAGAGCATTCAAGGTTTTTAAACACCCATGAATATCTCCGATTACATATGTGGCCATTAAACTTAATTAAACTATAAAAAATGAAAATTAATCATACAATTTTTAAAGCATACGACATTCGTGGGATAGTGGGTAAAGAATTAAATAACGACATTATGTATTCTATTGGTATTGTTTTTGGTCAACAAGTACTAGAGAAAAAAATAAAAACTTGTGTCATTGGAAGAGATGGAAGAAAGTCTGGAGAACTTTTCTCTAAATACTTTTCTGACGGACTCAGATTTGTCGGAATAGACGTAATTGATATAGGCGTAGTACCTACTCCAGTTGTTTATTATGCGACTCATTATTTTGACACCGGCACTGGAGTAGTCGTTACCGGTAGTCATAATCCGGCTGATTATAATGGGTTAAAGTTGATGCTAGCGGGCGAAACATTATGGGGTGATAGTATTTTAAAAATTCAAAGTGATCTTACCAATCTTCATCATCAGGATAAAAATTTAAAATTTGAGAAAGTCGGTAGAAAAAAACAAGTAGATTTTTTTAGTCATTATGAAAAAGCTATTATAGATTCTGTTAATTTAAAAAGACCACTTAAAATTGGAATTGATGCCGGTAATGGGGTTGCTGGACCTGCATCAAAGAGTTTGTTCAAAAAACTTGGGTGTGAAGTTTTTGACCTTTACTGTGATATTGATGGCGAATTTCCTAACCATCACCCCGATCCTGCAGAACCAAGTAATTTGTCTGATTTGATTGATTTGGTTATTAATAACAAATTGGATTTAGGTCTTGCATTTGATGGTGACGGCGATAGACTTGGGGTTGTTACAAATTCTGGTCAAATAATTTGGCCAGATAGACAGTTAATGTTGCATGCAAAAGAGGTTCTTGATTCGAAGCCTGGTTCAAAAATTATTTTTGATGTCAAATGTAGCCGTCATGTTCCTCAATGGATTTCTCAGCATGGTGGCGAACCGTTAATGTGGAAGACTGGGCACTCTTTAATAAAAGCTAAATTACGAGAAATTAACGCTCCATTGGCTGGTGAAATGAGTGGCCATTTATTTTTTAATGATCGTTGGCCAGGTTTTGACGATGCATTATATGCGGGTGCCAGGTTGTTGGAAATCCTATCAAGAGAGAAACAACCAAGTAAATTATTAGAATCTCTTCCAGAGTCTATTTCCACACCAGAGCTTAAGCTCCTATGTAATAAAATCAGTCATTTTGATTTGGTAGAAAGGCTTAAATCTGAGGGGTATTTTCCTTCATCCACAGAGTGCAATCAAATTGATGGAATTAGAGTTGAATACATTGACGGGTTTGGACTAGCAAGACCGTCAAACACTACTCCTTTAGTTGTTCTTAGATTTGAGGCAAAGGACCATGTTGCCCTAGCTAAAATTCAAGAAGAATTTAGAAAGTCTCTTTTGTCTATTGACAAATCGTTGGAATTGCCTTTTTAGAATATGCAGAGAAAATTTTTTACTTTTTTAAGTTATAGGCTTACAAGATTTTTGTATTTTTTTTTGACTACTACGATATCACCGATTATTTTTTTTAGACTTTTATTAAGTTTGAGAAAAAATCAAAATTTTTTCTCTGAAATATTGAATAAATTTTTTGGTATTTTGATAGAGATTGAGAGCATAAAAGCATATAAAAAATCTAAAAAAAGAATTTGGATTCATGCAGTTTCAGTTGGTGAGACTCACGCAGCAATACCTTTGATGCGTGAACTACTATCTAGAAATAATGATTGTAGTATATTGTTAAGTAACACAACTATTTCTGGCTTTAATTTTTTTAAAACAGTTGTTAAAAAAGATAAAATTCTTGCCGACCGTGTAACTCACTGTTTTTCCCCAATTGATTTTATTTGGTCAGTTAAATCATTTCTAAATAGTAGTATTCCACAAGTTGCAATTTTTATTGAAACAGAAATTTGGCCAAATATTGTGCATGAATTAAGCAATAGAAAAATTAAAATAGTTCTAGCTAATGGACGTTTGTCTAGAAAATCATTTAAAATTTTCAAAAACTTTTCATGGTTCAGTATTCCAGTTCTGGAAAAATTCTCATTAATTCTAGTTCAAAGTGATACTGATGAAAAACGATATTTAGAACTAACTAACCAAGTAAAAATTTTCATAACAGGAAATATTAAATTTGATTCTGTCGTGTCAAAAGAACTTATTAGAAAGGGACTTGAATGGCGAAGTTTTTTTGCAAAGAAGAGTTTTTGGTTAGCATTAAGTACTCGTAAAAATGAGGAAAAGAGGATTTTTGAAGCATGGTATAAAAATAAACCGGATAACGCGATATTAATTGTCGTTCCACGTCATCCAGAGAGATTTAATTGGGTTTTTCAACAGGCGAAAAATATTGGATTTGTCGTTATTAGACGAAGTGAATTTTTTAGTCATGATATTAGTTCAAATACTTTTTTAAACACTGATGTTGTTGTAGGAGATAGTATGGGCGAGATTATTGCTTATGCCACATTTGCTGATCTTGCTTTGATTGGAGGAAGTGTAATAAATTGTGGAGGCCAAAGCCCAATTGAACTGTGTTCCCAAGGATGCCCAGTATTTTTTGGTCCTAACATGAGTAATTTTTATGGTATTTCGAAACAATTAAGCCTAACTTATGCAGGTTTTGAAATTGATTCATATGAAGAGTGGATTTCACATGGATTAAATTTATTATCGGATAATAATAAATTTATCAATTCAAAAAAAGCGGCTAGTAAGTTCGTTATAAATAATAAAGGTGCATCATCGCTAACAGCAAAAAAAATTGAGCAATTGATTTAAATATTTTTTATTCAATAGATGACTTCTTTATTAAATCGCTAACTAAATCAATCTCATGTTTTTTTAGTTCGCCAACTGAAGCTTTCAATTCTAAACCGGCCAGTAAAGCTGCATATCGCGCTTTAGATAAATCTCTTTGTGAAGAAAACAACTGTTTTTGGGCATTCAAAACATCAATGTTAATTCGAACACCAACTTCATAACCAAGCCGATTAGATTCTAATGCAACCTTGCTAGATTTTTCTGCTGCCTCAAGAGCTTCAACCTGTGCAAGGCCAGCAATAAAATTTCTATATGATTTACCTGCGGTTCTATCTGAGTTCAATAAAGCCAAGTCTAATAAGTGTTGTGCTTTATTAAAATTAGCAATTGCTTCTCGTATTTCGGATTTGAAAATACCTCCTTGATATATTGGAACAGTTACACTTAAAGATAAGGTCTCACTGTCATTATTTACCAAACTAGATGAATTTGTATCTATTCTGTTTATTGAAGCTGAAGCGGAAATTGTTGGCAAATAATATTTTTCAGATTTTTTTAATTCGATTCTTGCTGACTCAAGTCTAGCAGTCGCAGCCTTTATTTCAAGATTTTTGGCTCTTGCAATTTTCATCCACTCTTTGGGGTTAGTAATAGAAGGTTTTTTAACATTAATTGGGTTTCCTATACCCTGAATATATTCAGGAATGGAAACTAAAAGCATTTTTTCAAGATTGGTCCTCTTTATTGCTAAATCATTTCGATTTCTAATTTCGGTTGCCCTAATTAAATCAAATCGTGCTTGAGCCTCTTGTTGGTCAGTTATTGTTGATGTACCAACCTCAAAATTCCGTTTTGCAAAATCAAGTTGTTCAGCGACAGCTTTTTTTTCAGCCTCAACAGTTTTCAAGTCATCTTGTGCATTTAGAACATCAAAATAAGCAGAAGTAATTTTTAGAAATATATTTTGTTTTGTATTTTCAAAATTTGCTTCAGCCTCTTTGACGATTAATGTTGATTGTTTTTGAGCAGAATTTAATTGATTATTAAAAATTACTTGAGAGATAGACAAACTATAAGTGGAAGTATTGAGTGAGTTTCCGCTTGATGGGTAATTTTGACTATTGCTGTAGCTACCAGAAAGATTTGGTAGAAGGGGTGCTCTACCTTGATCTAGTTTCTCTCTCTTAGCTTTTAAAGATTCGAGTGCAGAAAGATACTCAGGATCATTTTTTAAAGCGTTACTTATTGCTTCGGATAAATCCAATGAGTAAACATTGGTTGGCAACAAAACAAAAACAATTAAACTGGTTGAAATTTTTATTTGTAATAGTAATATTTCAATTTTATTCATAGTATTGAATTTCCGATAATTAGAACTTAAATTTTTCAGGTAAATTTTCCTGTTTTAAATAATTGACTTTTGTTTCAAATAAGACCATTTCAAGAAAGCCATAATTATAATTTTTTTTCAAAATTACACTATTCATGATAGGCCCATTTTCCATGAACGCAATTATTCTTCCATTAAAAGAAAGTGAATCTCTCAAAAAAAGAGGGCTACTTTTAATTCCACCAGAAATAACAATTGCATCAAATTTTTTGTTCGACCATCTATTATCAATTTTTAAACCGTCTCCTTGAAAGACTTGAACGTTATTTATTTTGTTGCGCTTTAAATTCTCATTTGCTTGTTCAAAAAGTGTTTTGTCTATTTCAATTGTGATTACAGATTTGTAAACTTGGGCCAATAAGGCGGCCATGTAACCTGATCCTGATCCAATTTCAAGTATTTCTCCGCAGTTTTTGGTCAACGCGGACTGTAACACTCTACCCTCAACTAATGGACTTAACATTGAATCATTGATATTAAGAGGCACTTGAAAATCACTCAAAGCATATTTTCTGTATTTATAGGGAACAAAGTTTTCTCTGGGAACCTTGTAAAGTGACTTTATTACTTCAGAACTGTAAACGTTCCAGGTTCGAATTTGCTGTTCAATTAAGTTTTTTCGAGCGGTTTCAAAGTTCATGATGGTTTGATTAAAATTTTTACTTTATTGTATTAGAAGATTAATTCTATTTTGTAAATAAATAAAAGAAAGGATTGTTTGTGATTTTTTTTGAATTAATGCTATCTTATGCTTGATTGGCTTGAAAATCTTCCTGATGAACTAAAAGCATTGCTACTCGGTATGGTTGAGGGGGCAACCGAATTTCTGCCCGTTTCGTCAACAGGACATCTGGTTTTATTTGGTGAAGTTCTGAGTTTTCCTGAGCAATTGGCGCCTACCTTTGATATTTCAATTCAAATGGGTGCAATGTTTGCAGTTATTTGGTTTTATAGAACGAATATACAGAAATCAGTTCTAAGTCGTCAGAAACACCTTGTTCTCATTATCCTGACTGCATTTTTACCAGTTGCGTTTATTGGCTTTTTATTTGGTGAATTGATTATGAGACTACTGTTCTCTCCTATACCTGTCGGACTTTCCTTTATAACTGGAGGAATATTGATTTTGTATGTGGAAAGTAAATATAAAAAAAATTCAATAGTTTCCAGAACTGATTTACTTGAAAAAATTACTTTTATTGATGCTTTTAAAATTGGGTTAATTCAGGTTTTATCTCTAATTCCAGGAACAAGTAGATCCGGTGCTGTTATCGTCAGCGGTATGTATTTTGGTTTAAGTCGTCACTTGGCGACGAAGTTTTCATTTTTTCTCGCTGTTCCAGTAATATTCTCCGCAGGAGTTTATAGTCTTTTTTTGAGTTGGGAATCACTTACTATTGACGAGTTGCCAGTTTTCTTTTCTGGGTTTTTAAGTTCATTTGTAAGTGCCTTAATCGTAATAAAATGGTTAATTAATTATGTACAAAAGAAAAATCTCAAAATTTTTGCATGGTACAGAATTATAGTAGGGACAATTATTATTATTGTAATTTGGTAACCTTTCAAAATTACATTTCTTTAATGAAAGATAAGTTAAAAATCTTTCTATTAGAGTCCAACGCTCTTTTTTCAAACTTGGATACTACTCTATCAGCTGGTCTTTTTGAGAACCCATCAGCTAGATTTGTTAAATGTTTACAGTCTGTTAAGGCCGTTAACATTTGTTCAGCGTAGTTTTCATTATCAGTTGCGCAATGAAAGCATCCAGAAATCATCAAATTGTTTGCTATCGAATCAACAAAGCTTTTTTGGATTATTCGTCTTTTGTGATGTTTCTTTTTTGGCCAGGGATCTGGAAAAAATAAGTGTATATTTTTGAAGCTATTATCAACAAATATATTTTTATTAATTTCTACTGCATCACCTTCAATCAACCTTATATTTTTAATTCCAAGTTCTTCAATTTTATTAAGTACTCTCCCAATACCAGATTTATAAACCTCAATCCCTATAAAATTATCAGTTGGGTTTTCAACAGCTGAATTAATTAGTGTGTCCCCCATACCGAAGCCAATTTCAAGTGTTACATTGGCCCTTTTTTTAAAAAAACTTTCAACATTGGCTGGTTTTTGTAGTTTGATAATCCATTTATCACCATGGTTTTCTATTGCATTACGCTGACTGGAAGTAATTCGACCTCGCCCTAACACAAAACTCTTAATTTTTAAACTAAATAAATTTTTCATAGCTTATAAAATTTTTCCTTAATTTTAAAATTTTTTCTCAATAGTAGCGAATAAATTGATAAAATTTTGGAACCACTCATAAAAGCAAATAGAATAGAGGAAACATGAACAAAGCCGAATTAATTGATGTCATTGCCGGTTCAACCGGACTCCCAAAATCTAAAATAGATGATGTACTTGGTGCNACCATCTCAAGNATCATTAAAGCTGTTACAAAAGGTGATACTGTACAACTGGTTGGATTCGGAACTTTTGGTTCCGGTAAGCGTGCAGCTAGAGCTGGAAGAAACCCTAGAACTGGTGAAGCAATTAAAATTGCTGCATCGCGGACAGTTAAGTTTACTGCTGGTAAAGCTTTCAAAGATTCAGTAAACAAGAGAAAATAAAGCTTCTTTGGGAGAGCAATTCTACTTTTTTTGTTAAATTGGTGTATGCTCTTCCAAAATTTTTTTGTTTGTCTATGGCACTAAATGTTTTTCAGTGCGGTTTGCTTGAAAATCAAATTGCTATTTTTTAACTAATGTTTATTTTTTTTGTCCTCAAATCACAAAATTAAGTTAATTTATTTTGTGTCGATNAAACAAGTTTGTTGCGTAATAGTTGCATACAATTAATTGTTATCGTATTATGTACTATACTTTAGTATTACATAATTGAAGTTAATGGATAAAATGGACACGTTAAGAATCTTAGTTGTCAGCCAAAAGGGGGGTGTTGGTAAAAGCACTGTATCCGCAAATTTGGCTGCATGGTATTCTGATATTGATAATAAATCTACAATTCTTGTCGATTTAGATCCACATGGATCATCTAGCTCCTGGATCAAGAACGCAAGACATACTGGTGCCCTATACGAGCACTTCGTGGCTGAATCATTTAGCGAAAGACGATGGCTAATTGATTCAAGACAAAAAATTCGCAAGCACCAAGGTAAATTTGAAACTTTAATTTGCGACTTAACCTGGACTGCAGCTATGGACTCAGAGTT